>JAYGDB010000224.1:0-2799 GCA_046583095.1 Myxococcota bacterium
CAGGGCGCTGGATGAATCGCGCATCGGGGCTAAGGTCTGCCCGCGATGAAGATCGGACTCGTCGGGATGCCTGGGTGTGGGAAGAGCACCGTCTTCGGTGCGCTCACGGGAATCGCCGTCGAGACCGGCTATGCGGCGGCGTCCGGTAAGGCGAACGTAGGCGTCGTGAAGGTGCCCGATGCCCGGGTCGATGCCCTTGCAGAGCTCTACTCGCCCAAGAAGACGATCTACGCGGAGACGACGTTCACCGATCTCGCGGCGACCGGCGCAACGAAGGGAATCGATCGGGCGACCTTGAATGCGATGCGCGATGTCGATGCGCTGTGCCAGGTCTTGCGGGCGTTTCCGAACGAAGTCGGGGAGGCCCCGGATCCGATCGCCGAGACGCTCGGTCTGGAGACCGAGACGATCCTCGCGGATCTCGAGATCGTGGAGCAACGGGTCGCCCGGCTCCGCAAGGATCGCAGCGACGCCCGCGAACTCGAACTCCAGGAGCGCATCCAGACTCACCTCGAGGGCGAGCAGCCCGTGCGCTCCCTCGAGCTGTCCGACGCCGAGGAAAAGATCATCTCCGGTTATGCGTTCCTCACCGCGAAGCCACTGTTGCTCGTGCTCAACGTGCCCGAGGATGCCATTGGAGACCCCGCGCCTCCCGAGTTGGAGGCCGCCGCCGCCGAGCGTGGGCTCGGCCTCGTCGTGCTCTCCGCGCCGGTCGAGATGGACGTCGCGCAGATGCCCCCTGAGGATCAGCGCGAGTTCCTCGAGTCCCTGGGCCTCGACGAGCCGGCCAGCCACCGCTTCATCCGGTCCGCGTACGCGCTTCTCGACTTGATCTCGATGCTGACCTCCGGCGAGGACGAGTGCCGCGCGTGGCCGGTTCGCCGCAACCTTCCGGCCCCTCAGGCGGCCGGAAAGATCCACTCGGACATCGAGCGGGGCTTTATCCGCGCCGAGGTCATCTGGTGGCAGGATCTGGTCGACCTGGGCAGCGAGGCGAAGTGTCGGGATGCGGGCAAGCTCCGCGTGGAAGGCAAGGAGTACGTGATCCAGGACGGCGACGTCGTCAACTTTCGATTCAACGTTTGATCACACCGCGCGTCGATCTTCGGTCGGTGGCGACGTGCAACCCGCACGGTCGCTGGCTCGAGTGGTTGGTCTAGGCGGCTAGCCGGTGGGCACCTCGGCGCCGTGGGCGCCGAGGTAGTGGGACGAGATGTTCGGGGCTTTCTCGAGCACCTCACCCATTTCGTAGAGCCGTTCGTAGCGGGTCTCCTTGACCCTCCAGTTGCCGTCCTGCTTGACGTAGCGGTCCCAGTAGAGGGCCGTACCGGTCGTCAGGTAGTTGGAGTTCAGGATCCACATGTGGTCGGCGAGGTACCAGACGCCCGTTGCCTCGGTCTCGCTGAGGATCTGGATCTCGGGCTGGTGGCCGTTGTGATGGCCGATCGACGCCTTCGTGAAGGATTTCTCGAGCGACTGGAGGTACTCGTCGCGGCCCTGGAGCTTCCACTCGTAGCTTCCCCCGATGAAGTGGACGAGCACGTCCTCGTGGAAGAGGGTGGCGAGTTCTTCGAAGTTGGCGGTGTCGATGCAGCGAAAGTACGCGTGCTTCAGCTGCTTGATCGCCTCGATGTCGAAGAGCCGCTGGAGGTCCTGGCGCAGTTCCTCGATCCCGCCGGCGGAGACCTCGAGGGGGAGTCCCGGCTCGATTCCCATGGCCTGCTTGTCGAGCTTCCGTCGCGTCTCGGTCACGGTATTCCTCCTAGATCCACAGGTATGGGACGAGAGTACCACCCGGGATGTCACGATTGTTCGGCCTTGCCGAAACAGGCATTCTGGAGCGGGGGCTCAGATCAGGTCTCGCACCCGCTTGGCGAGCCGCTTGGCGGTCGTCGAGCCAGGCGCTGGCTTTACCTTTACGGACACGCCGCCCATCAGCGCCAGGCCCCGGATGCGGAGCAGCGGGCGGCCTTCACCCGGCACGTGGTGGGAGACGTGCTCGAAGCTTCCCATCACGCCGATTCCGTTCACCTCCACGTCCACGTCGTCGGGCACGACGATGTTGACGCCTCCCATGACCGCCAGGATTGCGATATCGGTGAGGCCCTCGAGGAGCGCAGCCTGGCGGAAGTCGAGCTGCATGCCGCCCATCAGTGACAGCGCGTAGAGGGTTTCCGGAGGCTCCCACGGGCCCTTGCGGACCGAGCCGCCCAGGCACGCGAATGCAAACCCCGTCTCGTCGCCGGTCGCCGGCCTGGGGGTCGAAACGCGTGGTTCGGCAGCACGGAGGGGGGCCGGCTCGCTGGCGGAAGGGCGGACCGAGTCGATCTCCGTCTCGTCGGTTGCGCGGCGGGCCACCTCGGCCCGGTGGCGGTACTCCTCTGAGCCGATCGAGCGGGTGCCCAGCGCGGACTCGAGCTCTGCCAGCGTCCGCTTCCGGAGTTCTTCGAGGGCTACGGCGTCCCGGCTGCGGCTCATCGCGGTCAGAATAGACGACCCCGCTTCTGGCACGAGTGCAGGACCGCGCTCGCCCTGGGGGCCGCGTGTATTTCGCTGCAATATCGGCGGGTTGAGGGTGGTCCCTCCGCGCGCTGACCCTTGACTCCCCCGTCCCCCTCCGGTACCCAATGGCCGTCCCGAGCGCCCGCCGCCGCGCTCCAGCTGCGTCGGGCGACCTTCCCGATCGAAAGAACGAAGAAGTAGAGAGGCAGGACGATGGGAGCTTCGGCTCACCGTGCAACCCAGAGTACGCGCCCCGCAGACGTCGTTCGCCAGTGGTTCGTCGTGGACGCGACCGAC
>JAYGDB010000236.1:0-4396 GCA_046583095.1 Myxococcota bacterium
ATTTCCAGTTCGTTTCCAAGGAGGTCGAAGAATGTGCGTTCTTTCTCTCCACCCCCGAAGCAGATGGCCCTCCGCTTCCCGAGATCGTGTCTGCAGTTCTTCGCGCCCTTCGCGAGCACGCCGCCTAACCAGGCGTTGCAGACGGACCATCAACAGCTCTATTCCATTGGCCTTGGTGGTCGTCTGGCGGCATACTTCTGAGACACGATCGGACCCGGTCAGCGCTGTTGCTGGCCGTTGGGCGGCGACAGTCGACCCGGCTTCGATCTGGCGGCACGCCCCTATCCGGAACTCCGGCCCCCGTTTGCTGTAAGGTCGAGCTCATGCAGCGTTTGCCGATCTGGTACCGGGTCGTCTGCCTTTTTCTTTTAGCGACCCTTCTCTCGGGCTGTCCGACACCCGAAGAGCGTGCCGAGGAAGCCCGCGCCGAAGCCCGGCACGCACTCGAGACGGGACAGAGGGCCGAAGCCGTCGCCGCGCTGAAGCGTCTACGTGCGACGCAGCCCGATACGCCCGAGGCCCTGAACGAACTCGTCGGGCTCCTGATCCAGGCCGGTGAAGCTCCCCAAGCCGTGTGGGTCCTCGAGGAAGGTCTCGAGCGCTTCCCCGAGCGCGACGACCTCCGCCTGAGTCTCGCGACGACCGCGCTCCTCACGAACAACCCGAGCCTTGCCGGTCGCACGCTGCGCGCCATCCCGGCCTCGTCCGAGCAGCATGCGACTTCTCTGCTGCTGCTCGCCCAGGCCGAGCTTCAGCTCGGGCACCTCGGCCAAGCGCTCGACCTCTTGGCGGCTGGCGAGAGGACGTACCCCGAGATCGCGCAGTTCAACGTCTCGCGCATCGCGACACTGCTCGCGGAGAACCGTTTCGACGAGGCACGGGTAATCATCACCCAAGTTCGCGGGGAGGCGACGCCCGAAGTGCTCGTTCACCTGCGCAGGCAAGAGGCCAACCTCAACCAGCGAGACGTCCAAGCGCGCATTGCCGCAGAACAGTCCACGAGTGTCCCGCTCGCCCGTCTGAGCGAACTGGTGGACGAGGATTCGGAGGACCTCACGTTGTGGCAGGCGCTCGTCGAGAGTTCCGTGCGCGCCGGTCGTCTCACCGAAGCGCTCGAGCGGCTCGAGAGCGCGACGAAAGAGAATCCCGACCACGTGGCGCTGCTGTATCTGACCGCTCAGCTCAGGGCCATGCGGGGCGAGCCCGAGGAGGCGCAGCTTCTGCTCGAGGCGGTGGTCGAACGAGTGCCTTCCCCGAGCGCGTATCTGGCACTCGGCAACTTCCTGATGGGCCGCGACCAAGCGCAGGACGCCGAGCATATCTACGCAGTGGCCGCGCTGGCATTTCCCGAGGCGGTGCAGCTACGCAAGTACCGCGTCGAGGCATTGCTCGCGCTGGACGATCTGGACGGAGCGCGCGCAGAGTTCGGCCGATTCCGCGAACTGGCGCCGCACGATCCGAACGTCGAGTACCTCATCGCGCGGCTCGAGTTGGCAGAGGGGGATGCGGATGCTGCTGTCGCGCGGCTGCGCAAGTTGGTTCCAAACTTCGACCAGGCCGCAACTCAGTTCTGGCTCGGCGCTGCCCTCGAGGCAGCGGGCGATCCGGCGGGTGCGAGCCGGCGCTATCAGCTCGCGATCATACGAGATCCCGCGCAGCCTGCACCCTATCGCGGGGCGATCCATCTAGCAGAGCAACGGGGAGATTGGCGGGCGGTCGTAGGCTTGGCGGAACTCCTCGTGGTACGCGTGCCGGGTGCGGTCGACGGTTGGCTCGCGCTGCTGCAATCGTTGCTGCAGTTGGAGGAGCCGGAGCAGGCCGAGAAGCTGGCGCGACAGGGCGTCCAGCGTTTTCCCGAAGACCCGGATGTCCGATCTCTGTGGGTGCGGGCGCTGCTCGCGAGCGGGCGTTTTGACGAGGCCATGCAGGCGCTCGACGACGCCGTCTCGAAGGCCGGAGCCTCTCCGGCGCTCGATGCAGAACGCGCCCTGGCACTGGGCATCGTCGGCCGGGTGACGGAAGGACTCGCGCTGGCCAACGAGGCGCTCGAGAAACATCCCGACGAAGTGCGATTGCACGGCGTCAGAGCCGCGCTGTCGTTCCAGGCGGGGGACGCGGAGACCGGTGCCGCTGCGGTCGAGCGCGCACTCGAGCTCGCGCCCGAAAATCCGAGTCCGTTGCGAATGCGCGCGCAGTTCCGGGCTGCCACCGGGCGTCTCGAAGGTGCTCGGGCCGACTGCGAGCGCTACCTCGCCATTCGTCCCGAGGACACCGAGGTACACTTCATCCTGGCGGTGGTTCACGAGAAGGCGGGACGTTTCGACGCAGCCATCCGCTCCTATCGCCGGGCTGCGGAACTCGATCGGAACTCGTTCGAGCCGCGCAACAACCTCGCCGATCTGCTCCAACGTCGAGGAGATCTAGACGCTGCGCTCGAGATGGCCCAGGAGGCGTATGCGTTGGCGGATGACAACCCGTACGTGGCCGACACACTTGGCTGGATGTACGTCGAGAAGGGGCTGGTCGATCGCGGCATATCGCTGCTCGAAGAAGCTCACCGCGGGATTCCCGAGCATCCTGTGGTTCAACTCCATCTCGCGCTCGCGTACCTCGAAGCATCGCGACGCGACGACGCGCGACGGTTGCTCGTGGAACTGCGGCCGCGAGCCCAGGCGGACGCCGCCCTTCTCGGTCAGGTAGACGATGCGTTGCGCTCGCTGGAGTAGCCGGGTCGCGCCGGCCGTTGCGCTCCTGGCGGGACTCGGCTGCGAGCCCGCGGTGCCTGCGTCCCGGATTCACGCCCGTCTGCGCGCGATCGACCGCCCCAACATCGTGCTGATCGTCGTCGACACCCTGCGCGCCGACTGGACCTCCCCGTACGGGTCCGAGCACGACACGTCTCCCGAACTCATGCGCTGGGCCGAGCGCGGGATCGTCTTCGAGAAGACCCGCGCCCAGTCGTCCTGGACGAAGATGTCAATGGCCTCGCTGATGACGTCGCTCTGGCCCCAGAGCCACGCGATCCGCGACTACGCGGATGGTCTCGGCGACGGGGCCGTCACCCTCGCCGAGACGTTCCGGGATGCCGGTTACGCGACCTTTGGCGTCCAGACGAACGGTTGGCTCCATCAGACCTTCGGGTTTCACCAGGGCTTCGACCGCTACGTCTTTCCTACCGGACGCGGGGCACGGCGGCTTCCGAAGGCGACCGTCTGGCCCCACACGGACCGCGTTCTCGAAGAGACCCAGCGCCTGCTCGACGGGCGGCCGAGAGACCGCCCGTTCTTTCTCTATCTGCACTTCATGGACGTCCACGAGTACGCGGCCCCCAACGAATTCAAGCGCTTCGGCTCGGACAGCAAGGGCGCCTACCTGGCGGCGATCCGCTGGGTCGACGACGGCCTCACGCGGGTGCGCGAAGCCCTCGACGACGCGGGCGTGCTCGAGGACAGCCTCATCGTGCTGGGCAGCGACCACGGCGAGGCGTTCGGTGAGAACGGCCAGTACGGCCATGCCCGGAACGTGCTGACCGCTGTCGTCTCGGTTCCTCTCATCATTCGTCCGCCGTTCGCGACCGCGCCGATCCGCGTCGCAAGCCAGGTCCGCAATATCGACATCGCTCCGACTCTCCTCGACGCTGCCGGGATCAAAGTGCCGGAGCCCTTCGAGGGGCGCTCGCTCTGGCCGCTCGTGGCGGAGGCTGGCGAGGGAAGGTCAACCGCCGATCGCGAGAGCTACGCGGGGTTGGGCCTTCCTCTGTTTCCCGACGCGTCGGTCCAGCACGCCATCAATACGGGATCCTGGACCCTGGCCCGAAGCGTGGCGCCCGATCCGAATCCCGTCGAACTCCTCTACGACCGGCGTGTCGACCCGGATGAGAACGTGAACCTGATCGAGCGCGAGCCCAGGGATGCCGAGCGCATGCGCGCCGTTCTCGATGCCTATTTGGCGCGCGAGCCCACGGCTGGCGTGCTGAAGTCGGACGTTCGCATCGATCCGCAGATCGCCGAGAAGCTGCGCGCCCTCGGCTACGCGCAGTAGCGACGAGCTATTTCGAAGGGCACTAACGGGGAGTCACACGCGTTGGTTCGACAGCTTCGAGTGGAGAAGATTTCGCTCTTCTGGGAAGCTTCGTTCTCTCCTTTTCGCCCGTTGCAGCGAGCCCTTCGCGTGGGAGGGCCCTTAGTTGGGCATGCAAGTTGCTTCCCTCGAGGGTAGGAAGGGGAGGGCCGAGCCATGCGGTCGTGGATTGCAGCACTTCTTGCTGGAGTGGGCCTGCTGGCTCTAGCCGGTACGGCGAGCGCTGTACCCGTCGCCATTTCGTACTCGCTCAGCGGAAGTCTGGTGGGCGCCGCGGGAAACGGGGTCGGTTGGAACCAGTCCAGGCCGTTCACGG
>JAYGDB010000057.1:0-4916 GCA_046583095.1 Myxococcota bacterium
GGGGCCTCGGCCCTCTTCGACGCGATCGCGAGCGAGGAAAAGGAGCTTCACGCCAACGCCGGCGCACACTCCGCAGTCCCGCCCGAAGAGTTCGACAAGACGGAGGCGTTTCTCGCGCAGCACCTCCGCTAGACGACCGCGGTCGTCTCGCGACCGCGAACCGGAGAATCGACGACGTGGATGCTCGCCCGCCGCGCAAGACGATCGTGCTGCTGTGGCTGCTGTGGCTGGGGGCGCCTCACGCCCTGGCGGGCGATCCAGGCGCGGCCGGCACGGCTTCGAACTTCCTGCCGATCTCGACGATCGACGTGCTGGTCGTCTACCCGCGCCCCACCGAGGAGCACCTCGCCAGCCTGATCACCTGGAACCGCGCCTGGGGCGAAACCGAGATGGGCGCGTTCCTCGACGCCAACTTCGCGCGCGTGACGCAGATCTACCAGCAGAGCGGCATCCCGGTCGAGTTCCGCATCGTTCACCACGAGGCCGTCGACTTCTCGGACGTCGACCCCGACAACTGGAAGGCCACTCTCAGCCTCGCACTGATGCAATCCGAACTCGGCAACCCGAACCACGCTCCCTACTTGGCCGTGATCGAGCCACTGCGAGATCTGCACGCGGCAGACATCGTCATCTACTGGCGTCAACTCGCGGACAACGGCCCGACCTCGAACGGGGCCGGCAGCGTCGGTGGCGGCGAGGACGAGGCCTACATCCAGCTGACCTACACCGGCGTGAACCCTCCGATCGCCGCCCACGAGACCGGCCACTTGCTGGGGGGCCAGCACCAGAACGGCGTGCAGGGCACGGCCTCCTACTCGATCGCCGGGGACACGGCCCAGCTGCGCGAGTACCGCACGGTGATGACCGTCGCGGTACCTCTCGGGCTCGACGCCTATCGCTACATCTGGCGCTTCTCGAACGCGGGCGCCAGCGTCGCGGGCGACATCGACTGCAGCGCCTTCTCGGCAGCCCTGGAGACCTGCCACTTCCCCGACACGGTTTCGCTGGGCGACGTCAGCCACGACTCGGTACCGATCGTCTCGGCCATGGCGCCTATCGTCGCGGGCTTCCGAACCCCGGCGTCAGCGGTGGTCCTGCCCGCCGCACCGCCGTGGGTCCAGGCATTGCTGGCCCTCGCGCTCGCCGCTGCGGGGCTGGGCGTTCTCACCCGCACGCAGAGCCACCCCAGTCGATCTGCGTCGCTTCGAAGCTAGCCGTCAGGCTCGCTTCAGAGTCACGCGCAGCGTCTGCGGGCCCAGTGCCCAGAAAACGGGGTTCGGATCGAACACGTAACCCGCTGCGAGCGCCAGCGTGGCGACGCGGTCGAGGAGGGTCTCGACGGCGACTTCGGCTTCCATGCGTGCCAGGAAGGCGCCCGGGCAGATGTGCGGCCCGGCACCGAAGGCGACGTGATCCCGCGGCCTCGCGCGATCCAGCCTGAACTGATCCGCGTCGGGGTAGACGCTCTCGTCGCGGTTCGCCGAGGCGATGCTGTGAAGCACGCGATCCCCCTGCTTGACCTGCACCCCGTCGATCTCGACGTCCCGGGTGCAGGTTCGGGCCAGTAGCTGGACGGGTGAATCAATCCGCAGCGACTCCTCGACGAGCGTCGGAACCAACTCCCGGTCGTCCTGGATCTGCCGATACAGATCCGGGTCACCCGCCAGTCGATAGATCAGGTTTCCGATCAGGTTTCGCGTGGTTTCATTGCCGGCGATGATCAAGAACATCGACTGCGTGAGCACTGCGCGTTGGCTCAGTCGCTCGCCTTCGATCTCGGTGTGGACCAAGCGCGTGATCATGTCGTCCGGCGGCTCGTCCGCCTCGGCCCGGATCGTGATCTGCTCCTCGAGATAGGTGCTGAACTCCGCGTGCAGCGCCCCGATCGGCCGGGTCGCCGCGTCGGTGCCACCCTGATCTGCCAGCAGTTCGTCAGACCAACGAGCGAAGTCGTCGGTCCGATCGCCTGGAATCCCCAGGACCTCTGCGATGACGGCGCTCGGAATGCGTCTCGCGAAGCTCTCCATGATCTCGACGTCACCGTCGCGGGCCGCCAACTCGAGGCTCTCTTCGAGGCGCTCCGCCGAATAGTCCCGTACGAAGGGCTCGATCTGCGAGACGTGATGAAAGCCGAGAGCGGAGTTGAAGAGCCGACGGATCTTGCCATGGCGCGGCTCGGCGATCGCGGCCATCACCGTATCTTCTTCGGCGGCCTCGCCCGTGTCGCCAAAGCTCCCGACGAACGACTCGACACTCGCGAGCCCATCCGCAACGGCCCTCTGGCCCACTACGAAGCGCGGGCCGCGCGAGGTCTCGTGAACCGGTGCCTCCGCGCGCATCTGCTCGAAGGCCTTGTATCGGTTCTCCGACTTCGAGTCGAAGGGATCGATCTGGGTCTTTTTCATGGCATCGACCCCCAATGATACATCGACCTCGAGCTCAGAGTCGGATGAAAAGCAGCCTCGCCCCGCCGAAAGACTGGATGAACTGCTTGCCTGCTATCTTCGCCTCATCGGGCGCCGCAACTTCGCAGGCGCGATTCACTCGACAGGCCCCAGGCTCGAACCACGAACGAAGAGCGAGGATACGACTACCGCCACACCTCCGGGCCCAGGGTTCACCACGATTACTTGATTCCGGCCCTCGAAAAGCTCCTGCCCGATCCCGTCACGCATCCCCGATTGCTCGATCTCGGCTGCGGCCACGGCTCTCTCGCGAATTATCTCCGGCAGAAAGGCTTCACCGTCACGGGGATCGACAGCTCGAAGAGCGGGCTCGCAGTCGCCAAGGCCGAGTACCCCGAATGCAACTTCCACTATGCCGCGCTCGACGAGCTCCCGCTCGAAGGCATGGCTGGCTCCTTCGACGTCGCGGTTTCACTCGAAGTCATCGAGCACCTCTTTCATCCCCGCGATCTCCTGACTGCCGCGCGCTTCTGCCTCGTGCCCGGCGCCCCCTTCATCCTCACCACCCCGTACCACGGCTACCTGAAAAACCTCGCACTCGCGCTCTCCGGCGGGTTCGATCGGCACTTCTCGGCCAAGCGGGACGGGCACCACATCAAGTTCTGGTCGGTGGCAACGTTGAGCTCTCTACTTGAGAGCGAAGGCTGGAAGCAGCCCTCTTTCTCGTTCGCGGGCCGCGCACCCTTCCTCTGGAAGTCGATGCTCGCCACCTGCACCCGCTAGCGACGACGATACAGAGTCCGTCCCGCGCGGCGACCTACAACCTGCGAAAGCCGAGGATCGAGGCGCGCTACTTGGCCTTCTTGGCCTGCTTCTTGGCCTTCTTCTCTTTGGCCGAGAGCTTGGGCTTGTTGGTCTTGGCCGATCGCTTCTTGTTCTGATCCTTCGCCATGCACCCATCATACCGCGTTCTGGGTTCAGAGCGAGAGATCCAGAGCAGCGCGCCTCTCCCCGGACGGCAGCCGGGTCTGAGCCGATTCGAAATCTTGCCTAGTATCCGGCGTAGCGAGTTCGCAGCTCGAAGCTTCTACTCGCCTCTAGCCGCAAACGAACCGGGGGTTTCAAATGGCCGACCACCTAGCCGAACGAATGATCGAGGCGAACGGCATCGAGATCTGCTCGGACGCATTCGGAGACCCTTCGCATCCGACGGTTCTTCTGATCATGGGGGCCAGCGCCTCGATGTTGATGTGGGACGAGGACTTCTGTCAGCGCCTGGCCGACGGGGGCCGCTTCGTCATCCGCTACGACAACCGCGACACCGGCAGAACCACGCACTGTCCACCCGGCGCTCCCAACTACACGATCGACGACATGGCCGACGACGCGGTGGCCATCCTCGACGCCTACGGGGTCGAGAAGGCGCACATCGTCGGGGCCTCGATGGGCGGAATGATCACCCAGGTGGTGGGCCTCAATCACCCGGATCGCGTGCTCACGCTGACGCCGATCATGTCGACTCCGGATCCCGGGGCCGTGATGGATGGCATGCAAGGACGCAAGACCTCCTACGACCTGTCGCCGCCGACCCCCGCAGTAATCGCCTCGATGCTCTCCGGGGCAACGCTGGACTGGTCCGATCGCGAAGCGGTGCTCCGGAATCGCCTGGCCACGTTCCGCGTGCTCGCGGGCTCAGCACACCCCTACGACGAGGCCAGCCGCGCGAAGGTATTCGCGGCCGAGTTCGATCGGGCCATCAACTTCGCCTGCACGCAGAACCACGGGCCAGCCATCGAAAAGTCCGAACGCTGGCACGACCGCCTCGGCTCGATCGACATCCCCACGCTGGTCATTCACGGCGACGAGGACGCGATCCTTCCCTACGACCACGGCGAGGCCCTCGCCCGATCAATCCCGGGCGCCAAGATGCTGACGATGGAAGGTGTCGGCCACGAACTGCCCCAGGGTGAGCTGGACCGGATCATCCCGGCAATCCTCGACCACACCCGCTGAAGCACGCCACGACCCGGCCGGTCTCCGGCCCGGTTCGGCTGCGTGTGGCTCTCACTGAGCCGATCCGAGCCACCTGGTACGCCTGCCGGCGCCGCCAGCTTCGGCACAGCGCGGCATGACGGTTGCACTTCCGCTGGGCTCGACCCCGGCCACGGAGGCAGCGACCCCCCATGCATCCCATTCGTTCCGTACTTTGGATTGGCCCCGCCGGCGGGCTCGCCGATAGCGGCGCGCTCGATTGCCCGAGCCTCGATGTCACCTGGGTGCCCGGCCTGGGCGAGGCGCTCAGCCTGGCGCCCGCGAGTTTCGACGTCGAGATCCTCGACGGCGACGGCAACGACCTCGCCGAGCAGGTGAAGCGCCTGCGGCGAAGTCCGCGGCGTTCGCCCGTGCTCGTGCGGACGCGCGAGCCCGCCGAGGCCGAGTTGCTCGCCGCGGGCGCCCGGGGCGTCCTGGCAGTTGGCGACGGGCCTCAGGCTATCGAGCATCTCCTCAGCC
>JAYGDB010000137.1:0-38420 GCA_046583095.1 Myxococcota bacterium
ACGAAGGACCAACTCCTCACGAACATCACGCTCTACTGGGTGACCAACAGCATCACGTCGTCGACGCGTCTCTATTGCGAATCGACACGAGCCAGCGGTATGGCGGCTCTCGACCACGACGTTCCGATGGGCTGCGCGATCTTTCCGAAGGAACTCGTTCGGGCTCCGCGCAGCTGGGTGGAGAGCCACTTCAACGTGAAGCAGTGGACGGAGATGCCTCGCGGAGGGCACTTCGCAGCCATGGAGCAGCCCGACCTCCTCGTCGAGGACGTCAGGACGTTCTTCCGCCAAATCCGCTGACGAGGGTCAACTTCGAGGCCTGTCCTGCCGTCTCTAGAGGGGAATTGCGTGGCTGCTAGGGTCGAGTTGCCGCGCCCTACCCGAACTGGGAGCATCAGCGGCCGTCGAGCCACGTCCGCCCCACTGTCGCTATGACCGAAACCAAAGCGTCGAATCCGCTACAGGCAATCGCGAGCCGGGTGACACTGAAGGACCTCGGCCTCGCCGCCCTGATCGTGCTCCTGATCGCGGAAGGCCCGTTGACCCCGGCGGCCCGTCTGCCCTCCATCGTTGCCGGCGTCATCGTCGCCCTCTTCTTCCTCTACTGGCGCCTCTCTCGGCCAAGCCAGCCGGAGACGAGCACCAGAACTGTAGGCTGGGCGGTCCCGCTCGCCGTCTGGGTGTGCCTCGGTCTCTTCGCTGTGGCGGCAGCGCCCACCGCCGTCTGGATGTACGAGGAGTGGACGGGCAGTGTCTGGCACAACACGCACGGCATGCTGATCCCCGTGCTGATGGTCATGTTGGGACGCAACATCCTCCGCCGCATGAAGCCCGTGGAAGACGAACCCTCACTCTGGGGTTTCGCATTCGTCGTTCCCGGCCTGGCCCTCATGTTGCTCGACGCCGGCGCAGGAACGCAGTACATCTCGGCGCTGGGTATCGTGATCTGTCTTCCCGGCCTCTCACTCTTGACCCTGGGGCCGGCTCGAACCCGCGCGCTCGCCCTCCCCCTCTCGCTCGGAATCTTCATGGTCCCACTACCGAACACCTTCGCGAGTCAGATCTACCTGCGAACCCTGACGGCCGACGCGGTCGCGCCAATCCTGACCGCCGTCGGGCTCCCGACCTTCGTAGACAAGTCCCTGCTCGAGCTCCCGCACGCAAGCTTCCTGGTGGCCAACTCGTGCAGCGGCTTCTCCACCCTCTATTCGGGCCTCGCCATGGGAGTTCTGCTCGCCAGCCTGTGCCCCTCGCCCCGGAGGCGCCTGCTCGTCTATCTGTCGATCGTCCCTCTGGCCCTGGCCGCCAACATCGTGCGCGTGGCGATCCTCGTGTTCATCGCCGTCTACATCGACGAGAGCCTGCTCGACACGGGCGCGCATGCGGCATCCGGTGTCTTGACCTTCTTCTGTGTGCTCGCCGCCCTGATCCAGCTTGCGGATCGGCCGCCTCTCGCAAGAGCCCTGCTGTGATCCGATTCTCTGCAGGCCGCGCCACTTCGCTCGGCGTGTTGCTCGCGATCGTCCTCGCCTTGTCGTGGTACGCCAGGCTCGCACCCAGCCACGACGAGTGCCCGAGCGTGGGCGCAATGCTCGACGTCGCCAGACTCGATCCCCGTCTCAGGATCATTTCGAAGGGACGCAAAGCGACGCAGATCGAGGCCGGCAGATTGCTTGCCGAGCTGCCCGGAGCGGGAGACGGCACGGGACCCATGCTGGTCGCGATCCAGCGCAGCTTCGGGCTTTCGAATCGGCTGTTGCAGCCCGCAGCCGCCCTGCCCGGCCGCCGCGAGCCCGACGATGTCGAGTCGAAGATCTTGTCGACACCGCACGGGGATCTACCCATCCATTACGCATACGAGCGCCGAGGACGTTCCACCCGGGTGACCGCCTACTTCATGACCTATCGACTGCAGGGAATTCGCAGTGCCCTCTGGACCCGGGTCCGGCACGGGCCAGCGTCTGTGTTCGGCGGGAGCTGGCCGATCAGGCTCGTCGCGATCGCCGGGCGCGCACACCCTTCGAAACTCGAGAGGAAGCTCGAGCGAATGGACGCTTGGCTTCTCGGAGCATGGGCGCACTATCGGGCGGTCTGCGAACCCGCATCCGCCTCGACCGCTTCCGACAGCAATGCCTCGTAGACCCCTATTCGAGGAACTGGCTCCGTCTCGCCTCGAGGAGTTTCTCGAGGTCGCTCTCACGGGCACGCACCACGAAGGAGTCGCCCACGGCCTTGAGGAAGCGGTCGCCCTCGATCTCGCTGCCCAGCGTGTAGCCACCCGTGATGGACTGGTCTTCGGCGATGATCGTCCAATCGATGCGAGGACCGTCTTCGAGACCATACTCCGGCAGGGTCTGGAGACCGACCGGCTCGGTCATGCGCAGGTGCGCCACCGCTGAGAGAAAGGCGCTGATCGCGTCGGAGTCTGCGGACTCGTCAGCCTCCAGATCGCCCAGCGTCCAGACGCCCTCGCTCTGCTCGAAACGAAGATCTCCGTTCCCGTTCTGGACGACGACCGCGCCAAAGGACGCCGGATTGGCGTCCAGGTAGGTCGTCTCGAAGTAGCTCGCCGAGTCGTTTCTGAAGGACCACTCGCTGGCACCCCGTGCCTGGTAGACCTCGTCTTCGCCGACCCGCCGGACGTTCACGCTCCGGCTCGTGGCCGCCCCGACGACCCAATCGTAGACTTCTCCCTCCGCGCTCACGACGATGCGGCGACCGTAGCTGTCATCAGCGACGTTCAGTGGCGCGTGGCTTTGCGACTGGGTGGCAATCGCGGGCCCGGCCTCGAGTCCGAGAAGAGTGTCGAGCAACGCCTCGATCTTCGCGGGCGTCGCCGGATAATCCGCCGCCGAGTGGACCCTCCAGATCTCTCCGTCCTTCACGAGCACCGCCGACTCGCCATCCGCCGGGCCCCCGACGATCTCGATCCGCTCGACGGCGTCCCGGTCGAGGTCGAAAAGCGGCCGTCGGCTCGCCGCCGGATCGCTCGGCCACCAGGTGATCGCCACCAAGAGGAGCTGAACCGCCAGTAGGATCCCGAGATTACGCTGAGTCATCACGACTCGGCCCGGGTGGGCAGCGGCAGCGCGCGCACTCGGCGCCTTCGACGAGACGGCAGGAGCGTCACACCCGCGAGCATTGCCGCCATCCATGCCACCACGCCGGTCTCGAATATACGGGCTTCCTGCTCCTCGATCGGACGCAGGGTACGCGCAAAGGCGCCCGAGCTTCGGATCGAGAGCAGGTCCGTGTCCTCGACCGACCAGTCGACGAGGTTCTGGATCAGCTGAAGATTGCTGCGGTGCACCTCGCCGCCCGGCTGGGCAGAGAGCTGCATCACCAGGTCGGAAACCAGATCCATCGAACCGAGCACCACCAGACGCGCGTCCGGCAACGACTGCTTGAGCGTGCGCCCGGTGCGATCGGCTGTTGCGGTCGCCTCCTCCGCGCTCGTGCCTTCGAACAACGGCGACGGCCGATCCGAATAGTGACTCGGAAGGCGACCGGAAAGGCTGGCGCCGACCACCCGCGCGGTGCGCGGCCCGGCGGGTCCGAAGCCGTTCCCGGGATACCGATCGAAATCGGGCTCGATGACCCCCGTCTGGTTCCGCCAGCTGTCTGGCGAGGTTTCGACCAGCGTCTCGGCCACGATACCCTCCGGTGGAACCAGTTCCAGAGGAGAGGCCCAGGGCATCGTCACGTTCGCGAGCCCGACGAACGCCGGCTGATCCCCGTCGAAGCCGTCCTTGCGGATGTCGGGGAAGAACGGATACGGCAGCAGGTGAATCCGCTGGTATCGGACCCCGCGTCGCGAGCCACTGACAGGGACCGGAAACGAGACGTTCTGGGAGTCCATCACCAGCGCGCGATCGACCTTCACCCCCCAGGTCTCCAGCAGATCGAAGATGCCGCTGTCGGAGACGTTCGCGATCAGGCCACGAGGGCTCGGGCCCACTTCGAAGCGCCCTGCAAGCACGATCAGCTTGCCCCCGCGCATCAGGTACTGATCGATGGCGAATTTCTGGTGCTCGGTCATCGCACCCGGCTTGCCGACGATCAGGACGTCGATGACATCGGGCACGAGACCGTCTTCCAAGCCGAGACGATCGACCTGGTAGTCCTCGGCCAGCATCTGCTCGAGGATCTGGTACTCGGGCTGCGGGGGAGGCGGCTGGAACTGGTGAGGGATCTGGGGATCGAAGGGCGGTGCCTCCGGCACTTGCGTGAAGAGTCCGACCGTCTTCAGCTGTCCCGGCGTGACGCGGCGAATGGCGGCCTCGAGGGCCAACCGCAGGTCGGATTCGGAGAGATCGCTGCGGGGCAGGATCCGTTGCGGCTTGTCGGTTCCCTCGAGGAGCAGGTCGAGATAAAAGGTCTGGCGCCCGAAGAGGTCAGCCGCGAGGGGCTGGATGCCGAACTCGTCTGCCAGGCGCGTCTGCAGGCTCCTGGCGTCGCCGCTCGCCGGCGACTCCGGATCGATCTCGGCGAAAGCGAGCTTGCCCTCGCTGCTCGCCACCAATTCGGCCGCGACGCTGCGGATTCGCGCAGGGAGCTCCCTGAACCCCTCGGGCAGGCTCCTCGGCGTCGCGTAGAGAGTGAGCGTGAGGGGCTTCGGCAGGCGCGAGAAGACGTACGCCATATTCTGGAAGTCCTGGGAGAGGCGCTTGATCGTCCGGGTGAGGTCGTACTCGAGATTGCGCAGCCGCACCTGGATGTCCTGCTCGTCCGCGCGCACCTCGATGAGTTCTTCGAAGCTGAGAGATTGGTGCTGGTCGCCGTAGCGGATCAGGATGTGGAAGTAGGAGTTCACCAGCGCCTGTTGGTGACGGTCCGCCACGCGGAACGGAACGCTGCGGATCTGGAACTGCTCGTTCAGCTCGGCCTCGAGTTCTTCGTCGACATTCGGGTCGGCGATCTGCACCTGCACACGCCCTGCGCCGTACACCTGGTACTCCCGCAGCAGATCGCGAATCTGGGGAACCAGAGGCGCGAGCAGCGGGTGCGTCCGCTCGGAGAACAAGCCGTCGATGCGGAGAGGCTCAGAGAGCTGGGCGAGGGTGTCGATGGTGGTCTGGCTCACCGAGTACTCGCCGCCGGACGTGAGGTCGGCTCGCGCGCGCGTGACCGGCGACAGCCAGACCACGAGCGCGATCACGTTGGCACCGACCAGGCCCACGGTGAGCCACTGAGAATGCAGGCGCGCGCGCCCGGCACGAGACCCCGGATCCAGCCGGCCCTGCTCGAGGAAGAGCCAGTTCAGGCACAGGAAGAAGCCCGCAAGACCCGCGTAGTACGCAAGGTCGCGCAGGTCGAGCACGCCGCGCTCGATGCTCTCGAAGCGCGAACCCGTCCCGAGTGCGCGGAGAAAGTCCGACCCGGTGTTGCCGAAGAGCGCCGTCACGCGTTCGCTGCCCAGGAAGTAGAGAGCCCCGGCCACGACCACCGTGAGCATCAGCGACACGACCTGGTTGTCGGTCCGCGCCGAGATGCACAGGCCGATCGCGAGGTAGGTTGCCCCCAGGAGCAATGCACCCACGTAACCGCCGACGACGGGTCCCCAGTCCAGGGGACCGAGCCAGGCGACCAGGATGGGAATCGGCAGGGTCAGCGCGAGCGCGATCGCGACGAGGACGACCCCGGCGACGAACTTTCCGAGCACGAGATCCACGGTGGAGACCGGCAGGGTCAGCAGCACCTCGAGGGTCCCCATCTTCTTCTCTTCCGCCCACTGGCGCATGGTGATCGAGGCCACGAGCAGGATGAGGAGCAGCGGAAGCCATTCGAAGAGTGGGCGAGCGTCGGCGATGCGCCGGGCGAAGAATGCCGCGTAACCGAAGAAGCTGTACAGCACGGCCACCAGGAAGAGCCCGATGAAGATGAGCGCGACCGATGACTGGAAGAACGTCCGAAGCTCCTTGCGCGCGACAATCCCGACCGCGCTCACCCAGCACCTCCGCTCACCGGAGCCGCGGCGCGAGCGAGCAACTCGTCGGCGCGACGGCTCTGCAGCTCTTCGAAGACGCTCTCGAGGGTCCGACTCTCGGGCGCCACAGCTCCGATCGCCCAGCCAGCCGTTCGCGCGACTTCGATGATCCCGCTGACGGGCGGCGGGCCAGCCTCGCATGCCACCGCCCAGGCCTCGAAGCTGTGGTCGCGAGGATCGGCGCCGCGCGCCGTGACGGCGCGCACGCCCGGAACCTGCGATAAACGTGCCTCCACGTCGGTGGCACTCGCGCCGAGGCAGACGCGCACCACGTCGCTCGCGACGAGCTCGACCAGCGGCTCGTCGGCCACGAGGCTGCCCTCGATCATGATCAGCACGCGATCGCACACCGCCTCGATCTCCTGGAGGATGTGCGTCGACAGGATGATCGTGGTGTTTTCCGAAAGTTCGCGAATCAACCCGCGAACGCTCTGGATCTGTACGGGATCCAGCCCATTGGTGGGCTCGTCGAGCACCAGTACGTCGGGCTCGTGGAGAATCGCCTGGGCGATCCCGACCCGCTGCCGATAGCCCTTCGAGAGCTCGCCGATCAGGCGCACCAGGTGTTCCTCGACCCCGACCGCGAGAGCGGCCTTCACGACCGCGTCATTCACGCTGCCTTCCGGAACACCGCGCAACTCGGCGATCATCGCCAGGTACTCCTGGACCAGCATCTCCGGATACAGCGGCGCGTTCTCCGGCAGGTAGCCAATCTGCCGCTGCACGCTGGCGCGATCCGTCGCGACATCAACCCCCCCCACCGAGACCGAGCCGGCGCTCGCCTCGAGGAAACCTGTGAGGATTTTCATCACGGTGGTCTTGCCCGCACCGTTGTGTCCGAGCAAGCCCACGATCTCGCCGCGCCCGATCTCGACGGAAAAGTCGTCGACGGCGGCGAGAGGCCCATAGCGGCGGGTGAGATGGCTGATCGAGATCATGGTGAGGGAAGAGGGCTTTTATCCAAATCAGGAAGAGATTGCAACCTCGCACCAGAACGGAAGTCGGATAGAGTGGCCCTGTGAGAAGACCCATCTCGGTCTACCGATTCGTCGCCGGAGTCGCCGGCGCGATGTGCCTCGCGCTCGGCAGCCCCACCAACGCCCGGGATGTCGAGTCCCAGCGTCCGATCCCAGGTCACCTGCTCAGCCACGAGCGCAACACCATAGAGGTATTCCGGGCCGCCGCCGACTCGGTCGTCTTCGTCACCAACGAACGGCTCCAGCGGCGCTTTCGCAGCTTGAACGTCGAGAAGATTCCCCAGAATACAGGGTCGGGAATCATCTGGGACGAGCGGGGCCACATCGTCACGAACCTCCACGTGATCCAGGGCGGCAACGCGTTCTCGATCTCGTTCGCTGACGGCTCCACCCACCCCGCCACGGTCGTGGGCTACGACCTCAACAAGGATCTCGCCGTTCTCAAGGTCGAAACGAATCCGGCGCGCCTCGTTCCCATCTCCCGCGGTAAGTCGTCGGTCCTGGTCGTCGGCCAGAAGGTCCTCGCCATCGGCAACCCCTTCGGCCTCGATCACACCTTGACGGTAGGCGTGATCAGCGCCCTGGGGCGCGAGATCCAGTCACTGAACAGCACCACGATCGAGGACGTCATCCAGACCGACGCATCGATCAACCCGGGAAACTCCGGCGGCCCGCTCCTCGACTCCGCGGGGCGGATGATCGGGGTGAACACCCAGATCGTTAGCTCGACGGGCCAGAGCGCGGGGATCGGCTTCGCGGTACCCGTCGATACAGTCGAGCGCATCGTCCCGCAGTTGATCAAATACGGGAAGGTGCAGCGAGCGGGCCTGGGAATCCGCATCCTCGCCGACGCATACGCGCGGCAGTGGGGCGTATCGGGTGTAATCGTCCGAGAGGTCACGAACGGCAGCCCGGCCGCGCGCGCGGGGCTGCGCGGCTTGAACGTCGACCAGTGGGGAACCGTCGTCTCCTTCGACCTCATCACGGCCATCGGCGAGGGCCCGGTCGAAAACTTCGACGATCTCTACCAGGCTCTGGACGGCCGTCGGCCGGGCGAGCAGGTCACGGTTCACTACAGGCGAGACGGACAGGCAAAACGCACGTCGATGCAGCTGACGGAGATCGAGTGACATCTGCCAGAGGCGCTCGCATAGCCTCTTCGTTACTGGCCGTGACGCTGGGGTCGGTCCCAGTCCCCGCCCAGGAGCTCCGGAACGTGAGCGAACCGCTCTCGTTTCGAGAACTCCGCGAGGCGGGAAGCGGCGACCTGGCCCCGCTCCGGGCCCTGACGGCAAGCGACGGCGTGACGCTCGCCTATCGCGCGTATCTGCCCGAGCACGCGACCGCCGCCCTCGTCTTCTACCACGGCGGCGGCGCCCACTCGGCGAAGGGATACTCCCATCTGGCGGCCGGCCTGCGCGACGACCCGGGAGTTGCGGTGTACACCCCGGACCTCCGGGGGCATGGCGAGTCCGGCGGAGAACGGGGCGACGCACCGAGCGCCGAGCAACTCCTTCGCGACGTCGGGACACTCGTCGACTTCGCTCGCGCCGCACATCCGAACCGGCCGGTCTTCGTCGGCGGGCACTCGTCGGGCGCCGGGCTCAGCCTCAACTACGCGTCCTGGCCACGGCACCCGCCGGTCGACGGCTACATCTTCCTGTCTCCCCAGCTCGGCTACCGTTCCGACACGGACCGGAAGGGAGCACAGAACCAAGACTCTTCCTTCGTCGAAGTCCGCATCCTGCCCTTCATCGTCAACGCAACGAGCGGCGGGCGCTTGATGGGCCACACGAAGGCCGTGCTCTTCAATTACCCACCCGAGATACTCGCCGCCGACCCCTCGATCGTTCGCTCGTATACGGTGAATTTCGCGAACGGTGTCACCCCCCAGGCGCCTCAGGATCAGTTCGCTGGGCTCGATCATCCCTTCGGCTTGTGGATCGGCAGCGATGACGAACTCTTCGAGCCCAGAAAGGTGACGAGCTTCGGATTGCTTGCCGAGGGCGTTCAGAAGGGCAGCACCGCCGACGTCATTCCGGGTCGGAACCACCTGGACATTCTCGTGTCGGCGCACGAGTTCATCGGTCCATGGCTCGCGCAACGGGTCCGGGCAAGCGCAGCGATGGACTGAGCCCGTGACGGAGCCCTCGGAAACTCCTGCCGAGCCCCAACTCTCGGCCACGGTCGTCGTGCTGCGGGACGAGGCCACAGGACTCGAAGTCCTGCTCCTGCAGCGAACTGCACTTGATGGGGGGGCGGGCGGCGCTTGGGTGTTCCCGGGTGGCCGCGTCGAGGACGTCGACCGCGAGGGAGAAGGCCGGGATCCCGTCATCGCGCTCCAGCGGGCCGCCGTCCGGGAGACCCGCGAGGAGGCGGGCCTGGTGCTGGACGGCGAATCGCTCCTCTACATCTCGCGCTGGATCACCCCGGAGATCGCTGCCCGCCGCTTCGACACCTACTTCTACGCGACGCGTCTCGTGGGCGAAGCAGAGATCGTCGTCGATGGCCAGGAGATTCGCACGCACCGATGGCTGCGACCCGAAGACGCGCTGCGAGAGAGTCGTGCGGGAGAACTGCGGCTGGCGCCGCCGACGTTCGTCACGGCCGACTGGCTCGTTACGCATACGACCGTCGAGAGCGCCCTGTCGACGCTGGCCCAGGAACCCATCGTGACGTTCAGGCCCCGCATCTGTTCGTTGAGCGATGGGGCGTGCATGCTCTACCCGGGCGATGCGGGCTACGAAGAACGCGACCCGGATCGTCCCGGCCTGCGCCACCGCCTGTGGGCCCGGAGCGATGGCATGCGCTACGAGCGCACCCGCTAGCGGCCTGGCTCGGGACTCCTAGGCAACGGTCGTAACTTCGCTGAACGCGCCGTGTCGCGCGTCGGCGACCAACCCCTGGAACTCGGCTGCCGTCATGTGGACGAGGTCCTCGCGGTCGCCCGCCTCGAAGTAGAGATCGCCTTCTCGCGACAGGCTGTCGTCTACCACCGTGGGGACGCCGTAGGCCACGCCGAGGGGCGGTGCGACACCCCTGGGACAGTCGAAGAAGATATCGCTGAACTCGCTCGGCTTCGCGGGATGCAGGGATCGCCCGAGGCTCTTCTCGACGGCGGGCAACGCGATCTCGTGGGATGCGGGAAGCACCACCATCACGAACCCGCGGGCATCGTGAAAGAGATGCGACACCACGAGCTGATCGTCCGAGGGACGTCCCTGATCGGACGACCGCCCCGGCAAAACGTCATACTTCACACGGTTGACGTCGAGAAACCACTTGAGACGGGAAGCAATTGCCATGGGGGGACTCCTGTCTGCATTCCGACGCGCTGCCGGAATGCCTCAACCCCCCGCTTGGCGTTCAGCGTTGGATTACGGACAGGACTTCGCATGGAGCGACAGCGGCGATCCAGGGGCAGCTGCAACGACGCAGGGGGTAAGCGAGAGCTTAGCCCGCGATTCCGCGACAGCCACGGAAGGCGATAACATCTCGGAACGCCGGCGGTTTTGGAGGGACTTCGATGGGAAGACTGGAAGATCGAGTGGCAGTCGTCACCGGCGCCGGGGAAGGCATCGGGCGCGGAATCGCGCGGCGCTTCGCCGCCGAGGGCGCATCCGTAGTGGTCGCCGAGCTTCGGCCCGAGACCGGTAAGGCAACGACGGATGAGCTGCAGAAGGAATTCGGTGTACGGGCAGAATTCCTGCCGGTGGACGTCGGCGACAAGAGCCAGGTCGAGGGAATGATCCAGCAGACCGTGGACGGCCTGGGACGGATCGACATCCTGGTCAACAACGCCTGGGGTGGCGGGAGCGTGGGACGCCTCGAGCAGAAAACCGACGAGCAAATGGAGCACGGCTTCCGGATCGGCTACTACGCGGCCCACTGGGCCATGCAGGCAGCGCTTCCGCACATGCGCGCGCAGGAGTCCGGCCGGATCATCAACCTCTGCTCCCTCAACGGAGTGAACGCCCACCTCTACACCGCCGAGTACAATGTCTCGAAGGAGGCGCTCCGCGCGCTCACACGACTCGCCGCCCGCGAGTGGGGCCCGTACGGGATCACCGCGAATGTCATCTGCCCAGCCGCGGCGACGGCCGCCTACCAGGCCTTCCGTGAGGCGAATCCCGAGAACGCAGAAGAGTTGCTGGCCGCGAATCCCATGCGGCGCATGGGAGACCCGGAGCGCGACATCGGGGGCGTCGCTGTCTTCCTCGCATCCGACGACGCGGCCTATGTGACGGGGAATACGATCTTCGCCGACGGCGGATCACACGTTGGCGGCGTTCCGTGGTCCCCGCAGCTGCCGGACGCGGAGTAGCGTCAGCTCACGAGCTCGGCCAGGAGCTGAAAGAAGGCTTCGGGCGCGGAAATGATCCGGAGACCCAGACCACTCGGAGTGCCCGTCGTGTGGTGGCGACTCATGCGGTGCTCGCGGAC
The DNA here is from genome assembly GCA_046583095.1 of Myxococcota bacterium. Lineage (GTDB taxonomy): Bacteria > Myxococcota_A > UBA9160 > UBA9160 > UBA4427 > JAJDAN01. The sequence continues at coordinate 11,407 of JAYGDB010000137.1, forward strand.
GACCTCGGCATCGATTTCGATCTCACCGGACTCTTCGTGGAGGATCAGTCGAACCCGCGCACCCTGCTCGGGCATCTCCTGGGTTCGCACGTACAACCCGCTCGCCGACAGGTCCGTGACGATCGCACTGTGGTGCTTACCGGCGATGACGAGATCGCAGGTGATCCGGTGGCGAACACGGGTGAATTGCGACCCGCCCTGTCCAGCCGGCTTGCGAGAGACACCCATCCCAGGTGAGTCGGCAATCCGGCCTCGCCGCTTCAGTCCCCGAGGTATTACCGCGTGGGATACCCCACGCTGCGCAGCCGGACCTGCTACCTCAGCAAGCTCGCAATCATCCGCGACATGATCTCGCCGGCGCGTGAGGGCCCGAGCAACTGGTTGAGTCGCAGCCCTTCCCAGGTGGCCCACGAGGAGGTCACGACGAGCGCCTCCATCAGATCCTGGCGGTCCTCTGCGGTGCGGCCCTCGAGTTCGGGTTCGAAGACGAACTCAACGTAGCCCCGGAGGAGCTGGCCGACGCCGTCCAAGATCTCCTTGACGGGCGGCGAACTCCGGCGCCTGCCCCCGCTACGAACTGTGCGAAACATCCGGTAGAGGGGAGCGGTCCGCTCGAGGATCGCCGCCATCCTCTCGGTGAAGCCGGCGAGACGTTGGTCGAGCGGCAGGTCCAACGAGATGTCGACGTGCGTTTCGACGAGCCAGTCGAAGGCGCGCCTGGCTGCCGCCGCGAGCACGCTGTCCATGTCTCCGAAGTGAGTGAAGACCGAACGCGCCGAGACCCCTGCGCGCTCAGCGAGCTCGGCGCCGGTCGGCGGCACTGTCGCCTGGACGATCAGAAACTCATATGCCAGAAGGATCGACTCGCGTGTCCGGAGGCCCCGGGCGATCCGACCGTCACGATCGCTCAAGATTTCCGCAGAAACAGCGCCAGCCACACACAAACGGTATCCCAAAAGCCGGTTTCCAGCCCGCCAAGAAACCTGCAGGCAAACGGCAGGCGGCGTCTCAAACCCTCCAGGCTGCAGGCGCCTCCCTGGCGCGTCCGGCCCCCGGCTGAACCGGGGTCAACTGCGCGCACGGGATCGTCGATGAGATGGCTGGGCTTCCTCGTCCTGCCTCTGTGAACACGAGGGCCGGAGCATCGATGAGCGACGAGTTGGATCGGAAACTGGACGTGGTCGGAGGGCTTCGCGAGCCGCAGGGCCTGGAACCGCGCCTCGCCGAGCTTTCTCGGACGCTCCGCAGCCTCGACCTGGACGAGATCGAGGGCTGGATCCACGACGCGCTCGGCCTGCCGGGGCACCCGGCGGGCGCGGAGCGTACCCCGCTGGGGTGGATGCGACAGCAGCACGAACGCAACGCCGAGTTGCAACTGCGCCTCGAACTCGAGACCCTGATCTCCAACCTCTCTCGCCGCTTCCTCTCGAGCGAGACGGCCGAGATCGACGACGTGATCCGCGAAGGCCTCCGGTCGGTCGCCCAGGTCGCCAGCGCCGACCGGGCCTCGCTGGTATCGCTCCCCGAGCTTCGGCGAGATCAGCCCTACTTCTTCGAATGGTGCTCGCCCGAGTTTCCCTCGCAGGCCTCGTCGCCGACCGAGGCGGACGCGCATCAATACCGGGGCTTCGCTTCCCGGTTGCTCTCCGCGGAGGTGGTCAACATCCCCGTCGTCGCCGACATGTCGGACGAACAAGCCACGGAACGAGACGCGATGCTTCAGGCCGGGATCCGCTCCTACCTGCTCGTGCCGGCCGTCTCTCGGGGAAGCCTGATGGGCATCCTGTGTCTCCACTGCATCCGGCAGGAACGTCACTGGGCCGACAACGAGGTAACGCTGCTGCAGCTCGTCGCGGATCTCTTCACGAGTGCGCTCCACCGCAAGCGGAACGAGACGGCGCTCTCCGAGAGCGAAGCCCGCTTCCGGGCCCTGGCCGAGAACTCCCAGGACTCGATCTGCGAGCTCTGCGCCGAAGGCCGAATCCTGTACGCGAGTCCGGCTTGGGCCCAGCTCGTCGGGACCGCGCGCAGCGAGCTGGAAGGCAGAAGTCTCGTCGACATCGCGCACGTCGAAGATCGCGACCTCCTCCAGGACCTGGTGGACTCCGCGCTCTGCGGCGTCGTGGACGGCGCCGTCTCCTTCCGCACGCGACACCCCGACGGCCAGTGGCTCGACATCGAGGCGACAGCCCGCGGCTTCTCGACTGCCCTCGGAGAGCCGCGCCTCGTCGCGGTGCTACGAGACGTGACCCAGCGCGAGCGGGACCGGCGCATCCTCGAGCGACAGATCTCGGGCGAACAGAGAATCGCGGAGCTCTCGCGCTTCTTCATGGACATCGAGCCAGGATCCACCCAGCAGGCAACCCAGGACAAATTCGCCGTCGCCGCCGAGTTGGCCGGCGCCGAGCGCGCCTGGATGTTCACCCTCGACCCGCAGGGCCTCGAGGAGTACCGCCGCTATGACTGGATCCCGAACAGCGCGGACGCGCCGGACAGGCGGCTGCCCGAAAGCTCGGACGCCTTCGCATGGGCGGTGTCGAGCCTGCTTCAGGGACGCGAGCTGAGCGTGCCTCGGGTTGCCGAGCTCCCGCCGAGCGCGGCGACCGAACGCGACGACCTGCTGCGTCGCGGCGTCCGCTCGTTCCTCGCGATTCCCCTGCTCTCGGGCCACCACTTCGTCGGGCTGATGGGCTTCGAGGTGATCTCCCGCGAGTGCTCCTGGTCGGCCGAAGAGATGACGCTTCTGCGCCTGGTCGGCGAGGTCTTCGTCAGCGCCCAACGCAGGGAGCAGGCGGAAATCCAGCTCGAGCGCAGCCAGGATCAGCTGCTCCAGTCCCAGAAGATGGAGGCGGTCGGCACGCTGGCCGGCGGGATCGCTCACGACTTCAACAACCACCTCGCCGTCATGCTCGGGAACGCGCGATTCGTCTCGGGCGAGGTGGACGGGGACCAAGACGTATGCGATGCGCTGAATGATCTCCAGAGTTCGGCGGAGCACTGCGCGCAGCTAACCCGGTCGCTGCTCGCCTTCTCGCGTCGAAGCCCCGTCACCATTCAGGTGATCGACATCTTCGAGGTGATGGCGGCGGTTTCGGATCTCGTACGTCCGCTGCTCCCAAGCTCGATCCAGCTCAATGTCGGCGCAGCCGACCCCGGACACGCTGTCCGCGCCGATCCCACCCAGTTGCGCCAAGTGCTCATCAACCTGTTGGTGAACGCACGGGACGCAATGCCCGAGGGCGGTCGTCTCGAACTCTCCTCCTGCGAGCGCCGCATCGAGACCCAGGAAGCCTGCACGCGCGGGCTCCCGAGCGCCGGACGATACGTGGAGATCTCGGTCGCAGACGAGGGCGAAGGCATGAGCGAGGAGACGCGCTCGCGTATCTTCGAGCCGTTCTTCACGACGAAGCAGTTGGGTGAAGGAACCGGGCTCGGTCTCGCGACCGCGTACGGGATCATCCAGCAGTGCGGGGGGTCGATCTCGGTAGAGAGCGAGCTGGCGGAGGGCACTACCTTCCGCGTACTGCTGCCCCTCTCCGACGAGTCGACCCACCAGCTCGAACCCGCTGCGGTCCTCGATCCCGACAGCGGACTGGAGACGCTGCTGCTCGTCGAAGACGAGCCGGCGGTGCGCCGGCTGGTCGCCCGCACCCTGCGAACGAGCGGCTACCGGGTGTTCGAAGCCGAAGACGGGTTCGCCGCCCTCACGGTCGCCGAGCAACTCGGCGACGAAATCGACCTGCTCGTCACGGATCTCGTGATGCCCCACATGGGAGGTGCGGATCTCGCCGCCAAGCTCCAGGCGATGCGCCCGGAGCTGCCCGTTCTGCTGCTCTCGGGCCACGCCGAGCCGCGCGACGCCTCGATCGCGGCCAGCATCCAAGATGCCCGTTTCCTGCAGAAGCCATTCGAGGAAGATCGGCTCCTGCGGGAGGTTCGCTTCCTGCTCGACCGCGACGGACGAGCCTGAGCCAGGTCTCCCGGATCAATGTGCCGGTGTGATCGTCACACCCACACTTCCCAGGCCCTCGACAGTCACGCGGTAGTCACCCGCCGCCTCGTCCGGCGCGAACACGTGCACGGGTCCGAGGGCACCGGTGAGCACGATCTCTCCCGGCTCGAGTGCACCCCCCGCGTCGAGAAGCGCGTGGCTGAGCCACAGCAGCGCAAGCCACGGACTGCCCAACGCGTCCGCCCCGCGCCCGCGACCGATCCTGTCTCCGTCGCGCTCGAGGACTACCGTGGCCGTTGCGAGTTTCACATCGCCGGGCTCGCGCCCGGACCCGAGGACGAAGCGATGGGCCCCCACGCCGTCGGCCAGGATCTCGTCGACGCCGGGCTTCGCCCCGGACCCGAAGCGCCAGTCCGGTAACTCCAGGGCCGGGTGGACGGTCCGAACGTAGGCGCGCAGCTCGCTCGCGTCGTCGAGACGAACATCCACGCGGCGACCGATCGTGAAGGCGATCTCGGCCTCGACGAAAACACGCGAGAAGCTGCTGGCAGAGACCTCGCCGTCGCGCGGAACCCGCATCCGCGCCAGCAGGCGCCCCCAAACTGGCGACGCGACGCCGAAACGCTGCTGGGCCGCGGCGCTGGTGAAGCCGAGCTTGTAGCCAACCGCCTCGTCGGCAGGGCCTGATGCGCCTGACACGCACCCCAGGGCCAGCCCCGCGAGAATCAACCAGAGGAATCTCATTCTGCCCCTTCTGATAGCATCGCCGCGTGAGGAGAGAGGCGCTTGAACCCCCTGCCCCACCTTGATCATGCCGGCGCGATCGACGCCGACGGTCACCTACTCGAGCCTCCGGACCTGTGGGACCGGTACATCGAGCCCAAGTATCGCGACCGGGCGATGCACGTTCGAAAGGACGACCAGGGGCGCGAGTACATCGAGATCGACAACCGCCCCTCGAAGCTCGTGCGTCGCGGGATGCCGGGTGGCCTCGGCCTGATGGACCGACTCGGCGGATTCGTCTACGAGCGAGAGCCGACAGGATCGCCGTACGTCGACAATGCACCCCTGGGTGCGATGGACCCGGCCGAGCGGATCGAGCGCCTCGACCTCGAAGGGCTCGAACGCTGTGTCCTGTATCCGACCCTCGGCGTTCTGTGGATCGCAGAGTGCGAAGACGAAGAGCTCACGCAGGCCTACGTGCGCGCTTACAACCGCTTCATCATCGACTTCTGTTCCGACTCGGGAGGCCGGCTGATTCCGATCGCCCAGCTCTCACTCGGTGACCCGGTGGCCGCGGAGGCAGAGCTTCGGCGCGCGAGCGCGGACGGGGTGCAGGGCGTCTGGGTCCCCCCCTTCACGTCCACGCGGATGGGTGTCGCGCATCCCGACCACGATCGCGTCTTCGCGGCCGCGGCGGAGCTGGGACTGCCCCTCGGTATCCATCCGGCCTTCGATCCCTTCTGGGCGCGACAGACACGCTTCAGCGAGATGCAGGGTGCCGAACACTCGTTCTTCGAGAACGTGATCGCCGGCGATGCTGTACGGCACGCCTTCACGTCGTTCTTCCATTACGGAACATTCGCGAAGTTCCCGGACCTGCAGCTGATCGTGCTCGAGTGTGGGGCGAGTTGGATCGGTTACTGGCTCGACCGCATGGACGCGCTCTACGCCTCTCCCCAGGGTTTGGCGGTGCGCGGGAGACTCGGGCAGAAGCCGAGTGACGTGTTCAAGCAGCAGTGCTGGATCTCCGCCGACCCGGACGAGACGACGCTTGCGGGCGTCATTTCCGTCGTCGGCGAAGACCGGTTCATGTGGGCATCGGATTTCCCGCACCCGGACCATCCGCCCGACTACATCACGAACCTGAGCGCGCTGGTCTCGCAGCTGCCCGAATCGGCCCGCCGTGGCCTGCTCGGCGACAACTGCGCCCGCCTCTACCGTCTCTCGCGCTCATAGAAGCTGAAGCGCAGCACACCCGACGCGGTCTCCGGGTAGTCTTGCCAACCCGACATCCCGCGAACGTCGATTGCCTCGACCCGAAGCCGATAGTCACGCGAAAACACGGGGTTCTCGCTGATTTCGAGATCGGACAGGAACCATGGGTATGCCCTGCTCACACCGCCGGCGGGCCCCAAGATGAGGTAGTCGGGCCGTTGGGCGAGCACGTAGGCGCCGTCGCCCTTGGCATGTCCCGGCAGGCGCTGCGCCGGCAGGCGAAGTTCGGAGATCTCCCGCCGGGCGATCTTCGCGTCGTTCAATCCAAGCATGTCGAGGTAGCGCAACTCCGGCGCATAGAACGGCGTGGAGCCCGCCGTGTTGAGGGCCACGAGCGAGCCCGGCCGAAAGTGCGTGCCGATGTGTCGTCCAACGGCTTCACCCACGAAGGAAGTCGAATTGCGGTGAGGGCCGGCGAGGCCGGGCCAAGTGAGTTGCAGGAGAAGACTTCCGGAAATCGCGACGGCGAGACCGACGGCGGTGAGATTTCCGCACCTCGCCAGATCCTCCCGCCAGACTGCGAGCGCCGCCCAGGCGCTGACGGGAATGAGCGGAACGAGTAGCCGGTGCGCGGGCATCTGGTCGCCGCCGATGTAGAGCACCCAACACAGGCTGAGCCCCACGCCAGCCAAGGCGAAGCCGTCCGCCGGCGTCAACCGGCGAGCGACACCCGCACGAATCGCACCCAGCAATAGCCAGATCAACGGGAAAGGCGGCGCAAATACGAAGTCCAGCAGATAGCGGCCGCCAGCCGCGATGCGCCACGCGCTCGGGCCCGCAGCCTTCACGTACCAGGTGTTCGGGAGCAGGCTCCCGTAGTAGATCCACTTCCATGCCAGCCACGGAACAAGAAGCAGCAGCACCGGCCCGAGGAACGCGAGAAGAACTCGAGCGCGTGCCCGCCCACTGACCGAGTGCAGGAGAAATACGACACCCACGACGACGAAGATCCCGGCATCGAGCCGCGCCAGGCAGGCGAGGCCGTGGGCGACACCGCTCGCGATCAGTAGAGAACGCGCGGCTTCCGGATCGCCGCGCAACGCGTCCTGCATCCAGATGACTGCCAAGGTGAGGAGCACCGCCACGAGTGGCGCTTCGAGCCCGCCGAAGCACCAGGCGACGAGCGGAATCGAGGCGGCCGTCACGACGACCGGAATCGAACCGAAGACGGCGGGCTCCCGGGTGGCCCGCAGCAGCCCGAAGCCCAGGAGACCCAACCAGGCCACCCCCGCGACCACCCGCGTCGCGTCAACGAGACCCACGCCCGCGGCGCCGAGCCCACCCACGAGAACCAACTGCAGGAAATTCGTGTAACCCTCGACGCGGTCACCGGGATTCCAGCTAATGCCGTTGCCGGCCAGCCAGTTCTGGGCGTAGCGAAGGGTGATGTAGGCGTCGTCGTGCAGGAAGTCGCTGTTCCAGGCGACGGCCTGCCACAGCACCCAAGCTGCCACTCCCCAGCAGAGTGCTCCACCGAGGGCGATCGCCCAGCGCGCGGGAGACGGGCTCGACATCTGAGCCATAGAGTAGGACTCTGATAACCTGCCGGCCTGTTGAAGGCTCCCGCGCGCATCGTCGGTCTCGCGTCCGGACTCGCACTCGTCGTAGGGATCGCCTGCGAGCGGGATCCGGGCGGCTTCCTCGGTCCCGCACCGGCGAGCCCACCGATCCGCCTGGTCGATCTCGACGCGCGTATCACCGGCCCTGTCGGGACCGCTGGCGATCGGCCGCTGCTCCGCCTCGATCGCCGCTCGCTCCGAGACTGGGCCGTGGCTGCGGAAGCGGACGCCGTTCGCTTCTCGAGCCCGCTCCTCGCGGCGGAAGGGATGGACGGAGCAGATCGACTCCAGCTGCGCGTTCAACCCGGCGGCGCCCACGGACTGGCGGTGATCCCGTTTGTCCGGGGTTCTCAGCCCGCGCGAGAACACCGTGCCGTGAGGCGGCTGGAGTTGTCCCTCGAGCCGGGTGGCGATCCCGACGCTCCGCTCGACGTGTCGATCGATCTCCACGAGGCGCTGCATGGAAGCATCGGCGACGGCGGACGCGGTGGACAACTCGAGAAGCTCGAGATCCTGCTACTCGGCGCCGACCCCGCGCGCGCGGCGATCGTCTCGCTCGCGATCGAGCCCAGACGGCTGCTCCCGGCGAGCACCACAGCGGTCTCCCTCGTCGTCGATCACCAGGGCATCCTGCGGCCGACCTGGGTGGTACGCGGCGGCGCCCAGGTCGAGATCGCGCTCCAGCTGCCGCCCGGATCGCCGGAGATTCGCTGGACCGGGGCGGCAATGGCCGGAACCGGTGCACGCATCGTCGAGTTGGTGCACGACGCCGGCAGCGTGCGCCTGTCGGCGGAGCCCGCCAGAGAGGACAGCCTCGACGCCCCGTGGAAATCGATGCGAAGCGATCTCACGCGTTGGGCGGGCGAGCCGGTGCGCATCCACTTCCGAGTGGAGACGGGCGGAATCGGCCTGTTCGGCGATCCCATCGTGCTGACACCCGGGGCGGCGACCCTGGCCCCGGACGTCGTCGTGTATCTGATCGACACCCTGCGCGCCGATCATCTCGGCGTCGGCGGCGGTGTCGTCCCCGGGGTATCTCCGAACCTCGACCGCCTGGCCCGCAAGGGCGTCTGGTTCCAACGCGCCCAGAGCAGCTCACCCTGGACCAAGCCCGCGATCGCCACCCTGATGAGCGGCATCCTGCCCCCCACCCACCGGGTGGGCGCCACCAGCTACACCGATCGGATGCCCCCGTCCGTGCCGCTGCTGCAGGAGCGCTTCCGGGATGCGGGCTGGCGGACCGGTTCGTTCTCGGCGAGCCCCCTCGGCAGCACTCTCTCGGCTCTCGAGCGGGGCTTCGACACCACCTACGCACCCCGCTTCTGGCGCAGTCGAGGCCGCCTGGAGATGAACCCATCAGCCGATCAGCTGCAAGAAGCGCTGCTCGACTGGGCAGCCGAACAGCCGGACCGGCCGTTCTTCGCGTACCTCCACACCCTCGAGGTGCACGAGTGGAAACTCGCGCGATACCAAAGGGGACGACCCTCGGACTTCACCGCATACCATGCGGCAATCCTCGATGCCGACCGCCATCTCGGTGCACTCGTCGAAGCGCTCGAGCAGCGCGGCCGGCCGTTCTGGCTGGTCGTCACGTCGGACCACGGTGAATCCTGGGGAGATCACGGGCTACCGAGCCACGGATTCGGTCTCCATCAGTCCCAGATTCACATCCCCCTCCTCTTCTTCGGCTCCGACGGCCGGACGCCCCGCAAGGTGGCGACCCCCGTGAGCCTCGCCGACATCGGGCCGACGCTGCTCGACGGCTTCGGGCTGCCGGCACTCGAGGAGTCCGACGGTGAGAGCTTGCTGGCCGGTCTTCGCGGGGAGCCCCTCGCGCCGCGCGCGATCCTGTCCGCGCTGCTGCGTTTCGTGTGGGCCCCCCATGCCCCGAAGCAGTACGCGCTGACGACGGCGGACCAGCAGGTCTTGATCCGCCGAGAGGGAGACCGGGCGTCGCGGGCCTTCGACCTCGTGGTCGATCCGGGCGAACTGCGGCCCCTGACCACAGCCGACCCGAGCCTGGAGCGCATCCTCGACGCGCTGCTGGCACGACAGGCGACTCGTGCCGAGCGCTTCAATCAACGTCATGGCCCCAGCGTCCCGGGCCCGATCACCCTCGACGACGCCGCGCGGCTCCGGGCCCTGGGGTATCTCGGAGACTCAGCCCCAAATCGATAAGCGCCTATGCTTCGCACATGGCTGCACGCAAGAAAAAGGTCGCCAAGAAGGTCTCGGCCGCCCGCGCACGTCGCAGCGCAGTGAGAAAGAAGACCGCCTCCCGCAAGCGCCTGACTCCCAGCCAGCAGAAGCGCGGACTCGCCGGTGACGAGGTGAAGCTCGAGCTCGATGCACCCGAGCTTGCGACCTTGCGCACACACGTGGAGGCGGTAGGCGGCACGGCCCTGGGCGCCTACTGCGAGCCGCTGTCGGGCCACCCGATCCTGCTGGCGTCCCTGCCCATCAAGGCGGTCGAGCCCACCCCGTTCCAGCGCAACCTCTCGCCGACCCACACCAAGCGGCTGGCAGCGAAGATCGAGGAGAGCGGCTCCTTCCTCGATCCGCTGATCGTCGTGCGGGGCGAGGACGGCCGGCTGTGGACACCGAACGGCCGGCATCGACTCGCCGCCGCGAAGCTGCTCGGCCTGCGCCAGATCACCGCCCTCGTCTCTCCCGACGAAGGCCTCTCCTTCCGCATCCTCGCGCTCAATACCGAGAAGGCCCACAACCTGAAGGACCGCAGCCTCGAGGTAATCCGGATGGCGCGGGAACTCGCCTCCAGGAACAAGCGCACGAAAGAGTCCGACTACGCGGTCGAGTTCGAGTCACCGGAGCTCCTGACCCTCGGAATCATCTACGAGGAGAACGGCCGCTTTGCAGGCGGTGCCTACGGCCCCTTCCTCAAGAAGGTCGACCAGTGGAGCAGCCGCTCCCTGTCGGTGAGCCTTCGGGAGCGTACGGGGATGGCGGCGCGTCTCGTCGCGATCGACGGCGAAGTCAAGCGCATCATCACCGAGCTGCAGGAGCGAGGATTCAAGTCGCCCTACCTGCGCACCTACGTGGTCGCCCGGATCAATCCGGTCCGCTTCCACCGGCCGAAGAAGGGCGACACGAAGCCGCCGATGGCGCTCGGCGCCGCACTCACCCGGATGGCCGCGTCGGCGCGCAAGTTCGAAGCGACCTCCGTGCGGTCGGGCGAACTCGCCCTGGTCGCCGCCGTCTCGAGCGGAGATCCGGACTGAGCGACGCGTCCCCGACGCGGGCCCCGCATGCCCTGGCCCTGGCGAGCCTGCTGGCGGTGGGTATCGCGATGGCGGCCTGGACGTGGCGCACGTGGCCCGACATCCTGATCGACTTCGGCCGCGAGGCCTACGTGGCCTGGCGCCTCACAGAGGGAGACGTCCTGCACCGCGACGTCGTCTACGTGAGCGGGCCGCTCTCGCCGTATTGGAACGCCTTGTGGTTCCGCGCTTTCGGGGTCGGGCTCGACACGCTCTTCGCCGTGAACGCGATCATCTTGGGAAGTCTCGTCGTCCTCTGGTTCGGCCTGCTGAGACGGGCCGCGGATCGTCTAGGCGCGTGGGTGGCCTGCGCGGTCTTCCTGACGCTCTTCGGCTTCGCCCAGTACGTGGGCATCGGAAACTACAACTTCATGGCGCCTTACTCTCACGAGTTGCCACACGGGCTGCTGCTGGCGACCCTGGGACTCGTCTGTTGGGAGCGCATCGCGCGGGGTGCCGGACTCTCGTGGGCCGGGGCCGCGGGCGTGGCCCTGGGACTCGTCGCCCTCACGAAGATCGAGGTGTTTGCGGCGGCCGCTCTCGCGAACGGAGTCATCGCATTCGGCCTCGCGCGCCGCGATGGCGGCCCCGCCACTCGCGCGCGCCTCGTGGCGTTCGCGGTCGGCGGGGTGTCACCGATCATCGCCGCGGTGCTGGCCCTGTCGGCTTCGCTCGGATTCGAGGCATCGCTGCGGGCGGTCGGCGTCGCGTGGCTGCGTCTCTTCGGAGACGACCTCGCCGCGCTGCCCTTCTACCAGCGTGGCCTCGGCACCGACGACCTGGGAGCCAACCTCGGAGTCGCATTGCTGTGGGCCGGGAAGATCGGTCTCCTCTTCGTGCCCGCCTTCGCTGCGGCCTCCCTGCTGGGAGCCCAGCGCTTCCGGCGCCCCTGGGTTCCCTTCGTCTGTGGCGCCTTGATGGCGGCTGCGGTCGCAGGGTTCGATGTCGCGTGGCTTCAGGCCGCGCGAGCGCTGCCGCTCTTCGCTGTGGCCGGACTCGCCTTCGCGCTGTGGAGACTCGCCCAACCACGCGACGACCCGGCACGGACCGCTGCGCTGCTGCACGCGATGCTCTTCGCATTCGCGACGGCGATGCTCGCAAAGATCTTCTTCCACGCGCGCATCTACCAGTACGGCTTCGCCCTCGCCCTGCCGGCCACGCTCCTGCTCGTGACCACGCTGGTGTCCTGGATCCCCGCCAAGATCGAGGAGCGCGGAGGATATGGCGCAGCGTTCCGCGGAGCGGCGCTGGGTGTCGTCCTGGTGGCGATCATCGGTCATCTCCAGATCGTCGCCCCCTACGTCGCGAAGAAGAGCTCGCGCCTCGGCGGTATCGATGACGCCATCCGGGTGGCTCCGGTGATCGCGCGCGTGCTCGGCACGGCCCTCGAAGAAGTTCAGGCCCGAACCCGCCCGGGCGAGCCGCTCACCGTGATGCCGGAAGGCGTGATGCTCAACTTCCTGGCGCGGCGCCCGCTCCCCACGCCGCACTTCAGCTTCAACCCGTTCGAGGTGCTCATCTACGGCGAAGACACCATGGTGCGGGCCTTCGAGGCCTCTCCGCCCGCGGCGGTCGTCCTGGTTCACCACGACACCAGCGAGCACGGCGCACGCTTCCTCGGGCGCAACTACGGAATCGATCTGCTGGCGTGGATCCGTGAGCACTATCGAACGGTCCGCCAGATCGGCGACCCGCCCCTGGAACCGGGCACGCGCTTCGGCGTGCAGGTCCTCGAGGCCAAGCGAAGACGCCGCTAGGGGATCAGGTCCGGACCCTCGATCCGACCGCTCCGGATCACGTCGCGCTCTGGGACCACTACCGGGTGCCGCGAGCGGTCGCCGTCGACCAACCCGACCTGCCAGGCATCCGCTACGGGGATACTCGTCGGACCTCCGCGCGTTGCATAGGGAAGACGCAGGTGATAGATGCCGTGCTCGTTCGCAACGGCCCGGCGATCGAACTCGCCCTTGCGTCCGGTAGGACTCACGTACGGGAGACGGGCCTCGACGACCGATCCCGGCTCGGCCCGCCCCACGACCGCCGCACCGGCAACCCGCTCGAACACCCGGAAGTGCGAGCGCGGTCGCTCGTCGTGTTGCCGGATGACCTGCCGCTCGAAGACGAGCCGGTGACGCGCCAGGCTGCCTCCATCGGGATCTGCGAGCCGCCGGATCATGCTGCCGGCGCCGAGGTCGCCCCCCGCCACGTCGAGGGGCCGGATCAACACGTAGCGGGCGCCCAGGCGATCGAGAAGCTCTACGGCGCGGGCTTCGGTGAGAGCGAAGTACTCGAACGAGAGCCGGTAGTTGTCGCCGCTCAGGTCATCTCCGAAATTCCCGACCACCGCCGGGCGCTCGGCGACGTACAGGATGACGTGTCCGTACTGCCAGTGGCCCAGCACCCCGAAGCTCGGTTGGGCGCCCGCCGCGTAGGGGTCCGCTGGCGAGGGTGTGCGCTCCCGAAGCCAGGTCGCCGTCTCGAACAGGGCCTGGAAGTATCGGTCTTCTGGCGTGACAACAATCGGCTCTCCCCGAAATGCCGGAAGCTGGTTCGACAAGTCGACCCGGTAGGCGTCGGCGACGGGCCACCAGAGCCAGAGCACCGCGAAGCCGAGCGCCCCGCGCACGCCCACCCGCCGAAGTCGGCCAGCGGTGGGCCCCACCACGGCCGCGTCCGCAGCAACGAGGGAAAGGGCGAAGAACGCGGCAACGGGAACCGACGCCGAGTTGAAGAAGCGCGCCTGCAACAGGGTTGCCACGCTCGAGCCGGCTGCGTAGACGGCCAGCAGCAGGAACGCGGGCCGCCGGTCACCGCGAAGCTCACGGATCAGCAAGAAGACCCACGCAGCGGGCAACACGAACGCGAAGCGGGATAGACGCAGCGAGGCGAGTTGCAGGTCGAAGACACCCTCTGCGAACAGCAGTGGACGCGACTCGAGCACGCTCGCCTGGAAGCGTTCGCCTCGGCCCAACCACGTCCAGGCGTCTGCGATCCCCTCCAGCAGGCCGGGGACCCCCACGATGAGGACGCCCGCGAGGCCCGCCGCCAGCCCGACGGCCTGCGCCGAGCGAGCGATGCGATTCGCTCCCGCGCCCGTGAATCGCCACAGCAGCGCGCATGCGAGGGACGCAACACCAACCGCGGCGAAGAAGAGCGGCTGGAAGCGCGAGAGCACCGTCGGCGCGTAGTCGCCCCAGGGCCCGGAGGGCGGCCAGCCGGCGAGCAGCAGGATGGCGCACGCCACGGCTTGGATCCCCGCAAACGCGCGCGCGAAGCGCGCCGCCTCCGTGCGATCGCCTGCCGCCAACCCGAACGCGACGAGGCCGACCTCGAGCAACGCGATGTGCAGCAAGCCTCCCGGCCACACGTGGATCAGCCCGGCGAAGAGCACTCCCACGCTACCCACCCACCAGGCCAGACCCGCCCGCCGATCGAAGGCGTGGAGCAGTTCCATCCCCGCACCCAAGAGCGCGGTGGCGACGAGCGCGACCGCGACGTGGTGATCCACCAGGCCCACCCGCGCGTACCACGAACTGCCGGACAGGACGCTCAGGAAGGCGGCCCCGATCAGCGCGGGAGCAAAGCCGAAGTGGCGTCGCATCCAGCCATAGAAGACCACGACCGTGAGCGCGCCCAGGAGCGGCGGTAGCCAGGCGACCATCCGCTCTGCGGCCGCAACGTCAGTGCCGACCCACGCTCCCACCACGCGGGCCGTCAACGTGTCGAGGAACGAGGGCCAGATGGCCCGGCCGCCATCGGGAAAATTCAGGAACGGATCGAAGCCGAGCGTGTCGGGCGCGTTGCGCAGCGCGTAGACGATCCGCCGCATGTGGTACCAGGCGTCGACTTCCGCAAGCTGCACCCTGACGCCGCCGAAGACCCCAGGCCAGGGAAGAGCCCGGACCGCGAACGCCAACGTCCCGAGCAGCAGCGGCGCGAGGACACCCGACACGGAGCCGATTCGATGCATCGCGGCCAAGCATCGGCGAGGGTCGTGGGGCTTGCAACGTCAGCAGCGCAGGGGCAGTCGACTCGGTCCTCGCAGCACGGTGTTGTTTCCCCACTCGATCTCACCGTCGAAACACAGCCGCGGGAAGCGCCCGATCAAGGCCTCCAACGCGAGCGCACCTTCGAGCCGCGCGAGCCTCGATCCCAGGCAGTGGTGCAATCCGTGGCCGAAGGAGAGATGCTTTACGTTCTCCCGCGTGATGTCCAGCTCGTCCGGCGCATCCCAGGCCTCCGGATCGCGGTTGCCGGCTGCGAGCAGCAGCACGAGCTGCTGCCCCGGGAGGAGGCGGTTGCCGTGCATGTCAGCGTCCTGGGTGACGAACCGGCTCGTCAGCTGGACCGGCGAGTCGTATCGGAGCAACTCGTCGACTGCGCCGGAGATGCGCTTGGGCTCTTCGCGAAGCAGCTCGAGCTGATCCGGATTCCGGAGCAACGCGACGATGCTGTTGCCGATGAGCTTCGTGGTGGTCTCGTTGCCGGCCACGAGGAGAAGCACGCAGGTCGTGAAGAGCTCGACGCGGCTCAGGCGATCGCCCTCCTCTTCCGCGGCTACGAGGCCGCTGATCAGGTCGTCCCGCGGATGCTCGCGCCGCTCGTCCGCGATGCCTTCGAGGTACTCGCCGAGTTCGTCCATGGCCCGAATCGCGCGTCGCCGATCCTCCCAGGTGGTGTCGCCCAGGGTCTTTACGACTTCGTCCGACCAGTGCCGGAAGCGCTGCTGATCCTCGGCCGGAACTCCGAGCATCTCGGCGATCACGGTGATGGGGAGCGGCGCGGCGAAGTCGCGGATCAGTTCGAAGCGGCCGCCGAGCGGCCCCGAGACCGGGAGCTGATCGACGACCTCGTCGACCACCTCTTCGATCCGGCCCCGCAGAGCGTCGACGGCTCGGGGCGTGAAGGCCTTGCTGACCAGGCCGCGAAGCCGCGTGTGGTCCGGCGGGTCGAGTCGCAGCATCGAGGCGCGGTCGGTTTCGTACGGATCGGGAAGCCCCTCCCGGGCGTTCTGCCGCCGAATCTGCGGGTAGCGCGACCAGGTGCGCTCGTCGGCCGAGAACGCCTTGTCGCCCAGGACCGCGAGGATGTCCTCGTGGCGGGAGAGCACCCAGCCGTCCACGAGTCGACTCCGGTGGAAGGGATCGATCCGCTGGAGGTTCCGGTAGAGCGGATAGGGATCCACGCGCCAGGCCTTCTTGATCGGGTTGAAGGCGATGCCTGTCTCGAAGCGCTCGACGGCCAGCATGCTGACGGCCCGCACCGCCAAGCTGGCCTGATCGATGGCAGCCCGTAGACCCATGGTCCCTCCTCGGGGCGCGGCCCCAGCGTTTTGCCGGTTCTTAGAGCAAGAGCCGTGCCATGGCCCTAGGCGACCTCACGCGCCCATCAGGCCCTCGAGGTGCAACATCGACCCGCATCTGCAGCCTCGAGTTGCAGCCGCTTGCGACCGGTTGGAGTCCTCCATAGATTCTCGGAAGGGCTGGCGGGCAAGCAGAATGCCAGCCCGGAGGTAGCGCCGTGAAGCGATTCATCAAGCACTTGGAGCTGGCGCGCGACAGCCGGTTCATCCGTCAGGACAACATCTCCGCCGACCTGATGGCGAAGCTTCCCGACGACGTGGACGCCGTCGTGGAACTCTTCGAGAAGCTCTCGCCGATCATCGAGACGGGCGCCCGGGGCACAGCCGCAGAGCCCCTCTTCGATCGCTTCGGTCCGGCGTTCTTGTTGATGACCCTCAACGAGCCTCTCCGCCCGAACCAGCCCGGCACCGAGGACCGGCTGGCGATGCGGATGCACGGCATCTTCGTCGGTGAGCTGCAGGCTCTGGAGGGCGCGGGCCGTTCGCTGTGGGATTTCCCGGACTCACCCTGGGAGTTCAAGCTGAACATGGCCCGCCAGTGCTGGGACGAGGCGCGGCACGTCCAGATCTTCGAGAAACTGCTCGAGCACGTCGGCGGCGAGGTTGGCATGCACGCCGAGAGCACCTTCCTGTTCGAGGCCGCTTGTGCCGACGATCCGGCCCTGCGCGTGGCCGGCGTCAACCGGGCCCTCGAAGGGCTCGCCTGTGACGTCTTCCGGGACAACATCGAGTTCGCGAAGCAGAGCGGCGACGAGCTGATGGAGCAGTCCATCGACTACGTGCTCGCCGACGAGCTCACCCACGTCCGTTTCGGCAGCGAGTGGGTGGCGGAGTTCTGCAAGGACGATCCCGAGCGGCTGGCGGCAGCCCAGGAGTTCCGTCGGGACGCCGACCGGCGCTTCAACTTCGGCGGGGCCCGCTCCGCCCAGGAAGGCGCCGCCATCCCGATCGCGTGGGAGGACCGCAAGTTCGCGGGTTTCACCGACGAAGAACTCGAGGACCTGGCAACCTTGAGTGGCGAGGGCCCGAGCCGCAAGACGATGCAAAGGGCCACCGAGATCCTGGTCAGCCGATTCCAGAACCAGGATCAGGACCGAGCCGCAGCCACGGAGAGCAGCGAATGAGTGAGCCCCGCATGTACCCCGGCACCGGCCGGGACGAACGCACCACCTTCGAACCCTACTCGGCGTTCGACATTCCCGAGGACCTACGCGAGCTGTACGGCCGCTACGACGTCGAGACCACCGCGCGTCGCGTCCGGAACTTCCGCTACGCGGAAGAGTGGACAATGATGATGCTCGGCGGCTGGCTCGCGACGATTCCCGAAATTCCCGTCAAGACCGGCCTCGGCAAGATCATCTGGGAGGGCGCCAAGGCGGCCGACGAATTCGGCAAGCGGCTGCCCGAGCTCCGCTGTGGGAAGCGAGCCGCCGAGACTTCCGAGCCCGGCAACCAGGCTTTCGCGGACCTGATCCAGGAGATCGCCGAGCCGGAGCGTCCCGACCTCACCATCGAGAAGCTGACCGGGGTCATCGACGTCCTGAAGCCGCATCTCGTCGAGATCTACCAGCGCCACATGCGCGAGACGGATCAGATCGCCGACGACCCGACCATCGAGATCCTCGACGAGATCGTCCGCAAGACGAAGCGCCACATCGCCTGGGGCGAAGAAGTGCTCGACCGACTCTGCGATACCGATGCCAGGCGACAGCGCCGGCACGCCCGCCAGCGCCAATTGCAGGAACTACTCAAGAAGTCGGGCGGCGTCACGGGCGATCTCGGTCACGACCACTAGGCACCTGATACGAGAATCGGGGGCGCAGTGACCTCGGCTTCGATCGCAGGGAACCTCACCGCCGAGCCTTCGGCGTCGCGCGCGCGCGACCTGCATGCGAGCTATCGCGGACTGATGCGACAGCACTTTCTGGAGGCGCTCGCCTCCGCAGCCGACGGTCTCGATCTCGATCTCTCCCGGCTTTCGCGGCGGATCGAAGGGCTTTCGCCGAACGAGCGACTCTCGCCCGCCACCTATGTCGCCCTCACCACGCTGACCGAAGCGCTGCGCTCGGGGGACGTCACGCGGGTCACCGACCAACTTCAAGCACTCTCGGTCATACCGGATGGCGATCTGCGCGACGCGGAGTTCCGGATTCAGCCGGTGTTGACCGAGCCCTGGGAGACGCCCTTCATCGAGAGCGTTCGCAGCGACCCCATCGAGGGCCTCGAGGAAGAGGCGCGAATCGTCCGGCCCCTGGTCGGCCACGATCCCGAGTCAGAGATCGCAGCCTGCGAGGCAGCGCTCGGCCTGCTCGAAGAGACCGACCCGGACCTGGCGGCCGAGTTCCGGGAATACGTGAACC
Source organism: Myxococcota bacterium (assembly GCA_046583095.1). Lineage (GTDB taxonomy): Bacteria > Myxococcota_A > UBA9160 > UBA9160 > UBA4427 > JAJDAN01. The sequence continues at coordinate 29,916 of JAYGDB010000137.1, forward strand.
GGGTCAAGCTCTTCGCGGGACGCGGCTACCTGGGCTTCTCGTCTCCGGCCGCCTTCGGCGCGATCTTCATCCGGATACCGGACGCGAGCCCCGTCGAGCACTTTCTCGAGCACCTCGTACACGAACTCTCCCACCTGAGCCTGAACGTGCTGATCGCGCACGACCCGCTGCTCCAGAATCCAGACGCCCAGGGGCCCGGCCCGCTGCGCGCCGACGCCCGCCCCCTCTACCAGATCCTGCACGCCACCTTCGTGCTGAGTCGAAACGTGCGGGTCACGCGCAAGCTGGTCGAGCAGCACCCGGAACTCGGCTACCAGGCCGCACTGCGAAACTTCGAGTCGATGTACGCGGAAGGCCATCGCACGGTGGAAGCCCTGGCGGAGTTCACCGAGCCCGGTCAGCAGGTCTTCCAGAGCCTCGAGCCACTCGGCGACTAGCTGGCGATTCGCTCGCCGTCGCGCGAACGCTCGATCAGCGAGCCGCGCGGCCGACTCCGTCGTCGCCCGAGGCGAAGAGTGCCTCGACGCCGAGGCGTCTCCAGGCCGCAGTCATCTCCTCGCGGCTCGGCTCGGCGGCGGCGCTCGCCGCCGCCTCGATGCTGTTTCGCATCAGGGTCGGGTCCGATGCCGTATTGACGAAGATGCCGGGCCTCGAGAGCGCCCAGTGGATCGCCCGCTCGATGTCCTCGCGATCCTCAAAGGCGCGATACCACGTGGTGGTCGAGGGCTTCTCGCCCTTCGCCCAGCGCCGTCGGGCCACGGCCTTGATGGTCTGCACCGCCACCCGCTGCTCGGCACACGACGCGAGAAGCTGCTCGAAGCTCTGCGCGTAGGCGGGCTGCTCCATCATCGAGAAGTTGTAGGGCAGCAGGACGGAGTCGAAGGGGAAGCGCTCTAGGCTGCGCAGATGCATCGAGGCGACCCGCGTACCGTGCCCGGTGACGCCGATGAAGCGCACGAGCCCCTCGTCCCGCGCCTCGACGCAAGCTCGGAGCGCACCGTCCTCCCGGAAGACCTGCTCCCAGCCTTCCTCGTCCGTGAGATTGTGGAGTTGGATCAGGTCGATCTGCTCGACCTGCAGCCGCTCGAGGGACGCGCGGAGCTGCGCCCGCGCGCCCTCGTAGCTGCGCTCGCCGGTCTTGGTGGCGAGGAAGAAGTCGCCGCGATGCTCGCGCATCCACGGCCCCACGCGGAGTTCCGCATCGCCATAGCTGGCGGCCACGTCGATGTGGTTCACGCCCGCCTCGAGCAGCTCCTGCAGGACACGGTCGGCCGCGTCCTGGTCGACGGCAAACAGCGCAGCAGCGCCGAAGATGACGCGCGAGCTGTCGTGGCCGGTCTTGCCAAAGGGCTGCTTCGGGATCAACGCACGCTCCAGTCTCGCTTCTTCGATGCTCAGTCCAGGAATACCCAGAGGAGCTTACGACTCGCCGGATCGAGGCGCTCCGGATCACGCACGGCGTAGAGATCGCCAGCCACATCCCGAATCAGGAGGCCCCCTCCGGCGAGTTCCCGGGGCCATTCGTCCCGCTCGGTCTGGAAGGTCCGCGGGCCCTGGGCCGTCTCGACCTCGAAGACCCGGATCTCGATCTCCTCCTCGACGGACAGGACCGCGTCGATCTCCATCACGAACCCCGCCTCCGCCAGGGAGACCTCGAGGGCGTCCCGGGACTCGGGCTCGAGCTGAGAGGGTGTCTTGACGAGCGCCAACTCTTCGTCTTCCGCATCCCGCAAGGACACGTATTGGCTGGGCTCGGACCACGGAAACAGGCGACACACGCGCACGGCGCGAGGCGTAGGCTCCGCGCTCGACTGGCCCCACAGCTGTCCATCGGCCCCGCGCCACAGGCGCAGGCCCTGCATGTCCTGCGGTACGTCCGCGACGCACGGGGTTGACGCTTTCGTCATTTCAGCACCCCCAGGGCAGGCCGGTCGGAACCGGATCCGTGCTGCAGCGTGAGCTCCTGCTGGAGCTCACACAGCCTGCGGTAGGTGCCGTCCGGATTCGCCAGCAACTCGCGATGGGTTCCGTGCTCGATCAGCTGGCCTTCGTCGATCACGAAGATGCGATCCGCACGTCGCAAGGTGGAGAGTCGGTGGGCGATCGCGAAGACCGTGCGATCCGCCACCAGGCGATCGAGCGCCTCCTGGATGTGGTACTCGGTCTCCGTGTCGACGCTGCTCGTCGCCTCGTCGAGGATCAGGATGCGCGGGTCGTGCAGAACCGCCCGGGCGATCGAGATCCGCTGACGCTCGCCCCCGGACAGGGTGTGGCCCCGCTCGCCGACGATCGTGTCGTAGCCGTTCGGGAGCCTGCACAGGAAGTCGTGGGCGTTCGCGGCAGTCGCCGCCTCTATCACCCGGTCGAAGCTCGCCTCGGGCATCCCGTAGCGGATGTTCTCCAGCACGCTTCCGTGGAAGAGGTACGGGTCCTGCAACACCATGCCGAGCTGCTCACGGTAGTGACCCGTATCGAGGTCGCGCACATCGACCCCGTCGATCAGGATCTTGCCGCTCGTCACGTCGTAGAAGCGCGCGATCAGGTTGGTGACAGTCGTCTTGCCGCCGCCGGACGGCCCGACGAGACCGATTACTTCCCCCGGCTCCACGTCGAAGGAGATCCCCCGAACCACCTGGCGCACCCCGTCGTAGCCGAACACGACGTCTTCGAACGTCACCCGCCCCTGCACCGGCTCCAGGCGGATCGCATCGTGCTGATCGGTCACCTGGGGCTGGGTATCCAGCACCTCGAAGATCCGGTGGGCCGAGCTCGTCGCCCGATTCATGATACGCGCGATCTGACCGATGATGTCGATCGGCGCGATGAACATCGTCATGTAGAGGAGGAACGCCACGAAAGTGCCCGACGAGAGGGTCACACCCGCCGGCGAATCACCCAATATGCGCGGCACCGCCAGCACCCAGACGAGCACCACCATCCCACGAACCGCGAACATCAGCAGCGGCCAGAACGTCGTCCAGACGACGTGCAGGCGGTTGAACTCGGCGGTGGCGTCGTAGTTGCGCAGGCCGAAGCGCCGCTTCTCCCGCTCCTCCTGGTTGAAGGCCTTGACGACGCGCATCCCGGGGATCGTGTCGGAGAGGACGTCGGTCAGCAGGGACCACTTCCGCCAGGCCCGCAGGAAGATGCGGTTCATCCGCTTGCCCTGCCGGAAGGTGATCCAGCACAGCAACGGCACGGGAACCGTCATCACCAAGCCCATCTGCCAGTCCAGGTGGATCAGCACCGCGCTCAACCCGATCAGCATCACGACGGCGAGCGAGACGTCCACTACCCCGAGAGCGAGGAACTCCCACAGCCGGTCCGTGTCGGCACTGACCCGCGTGATCAGGCTACCCGTCTTCTTGCGCGAGAAGAAGGAGAGGCTCAGCCCCTGGAGGTGCTCATAGAGTTCGGTCCGCAGGTCGCGCGCAACGTGCTCGCCGAGTACCGCCATCCATCGCAGCCGTGCCCAGGCGCAGACCTGCCGCAGCCCGTAGGCGAGCGCAATGACCGCCACCGCCCACCAGGCGAGATTCAGCCCCTCGGCCATGGGCATCGCACCTTCTTGCACCGGCTTGACGATGTCGTCGATGATCTTGCCCGTCAGGTACGGCGGCACGAGGGACAGCAGCGTCAGGGCGGTCGCCGAGATCATCCCGAACGCCACGTGCCCCCTGTAGGGCCCGAGGTACGACAGCAGCCGCCAGATCACCGCCATGTCGTTGTGGGCGACGAGCGCCTGGGCCTCACGCACCGGTCCGGCCACGGCGTCTGCATAGACGTCATCCGCCGTCTCGTCGGAGTCGATCGCACGACCCGAGAGCTGCTGCTCGAGGACGAATTGCACGTTCTCCATCGCGGGCCGCTGGCGGTGCGTGAAGCGCAACCGCGCCAGAGCCGGCTCGTCGGGCCCGCCGAGGAAGCTCAGGGTGTTGCACGACAGGCCCGGATCGAGACGAACGGCTTCGATCGAGGAGCGTGGAAAGCTCCGCACGACCGGACGCGCATCCGCATCCGAAGACCGCGCGACCGCTACGCGCTCCGGGCCGAGGGCCAGCCACGTCGACGAGAGCTTCAACGACGCATCGAGGTCCGCCATCGCATAGAGCTGGACGGGTTCGCCTCCGAAGTCCTCCTCGATCTCCGCGCGCAAGGCCGCCGGCAGCCGAACCGGCTGGTCGGTGTAGCGCTCGATGATCTGTCGGTCGGGGTCTTCGATGGATCCCAACATACCTGCTCTCCAATTGTTCTTTGTTGCCTTGCCTGGGCCGTTCTCGGGGGGCAGAAACAAAACGGCCTTCCTGGGTGCACCCGGAAGGCCGTGGGAAAATCGAAAATTCCTTCTGGCTCAGGGTGCGGAACTGTCTCCGGTCAAGCCGCAGACATGCGGCGGGTGCACGGAGCCAACGAACGCGCCTGCCTTCCAAAGCAGCGCTTGAATCGACGTCCGTTGCATCGAATCCGGATCGCCTCCGTGTAGTTGAGTCAATAGCAAAACCGGGCCAGACAGCCGCGCCAAGATCGCTGAATTCTATCGGCCGTCTCGGCAGCGTCAAGACGATGAGTCACTCTTCTATGTCACGTTCGCAACGAGCGGCGGCCGCGATCCTTCACTCCGGGCGCAGCTCATACACGCCGCGCTGTCCGGGCGTCTCCGAAATCGCGACGCGCAGCCGACGCACCCGGGCCGCCCCGAAGCGGTCACTGAGCCGCTCGTTCAGCGCTCGTCCGAACCATGCCGAGAGATTCTCCACGGACGTGTTGTTGATGGGGAGGACGAGGATCTCTGCCGTGGGGACGAGATACCGGCTCTCGCGGTACACCACGGAGCTGTGACCATCCTCGAGGTGCTCGACCTTGAGTTCCGGGTGCTCGCCGGCCACGAGCCAGTGCTCGTCCAGGGCGTCGCAAAGCTCGCGGATGACGGGCTTGGCGTCGAGGAAGTCGATGACGAGGCCCTGGTCGTTGAGGTCCCCCTCGATCTCGACCTGGACGTGGTAGTTGTGGCCGTGGAGCCGTTCCTTGCTGCCATCCGGGAAGATCAGGAAGTGCGCGCAGGAGAACTTGAAGTACTCCTTGTCGAGAGAGATTGCCCAGGAATCCATGTCCGCGAGGATAGGCCTTCGAGGTGCGGCGGGACTACCCTGGACCCGGCCGTCCGCGACCGTGCCAGCCTGCTCGCGCTCACCCCGCTATCGACCGGCAAGGCTGCGGGGCGTTGCTGTCACGACGTGCCGAAGGTCTCCGCAATCGCGGTCATGTTCTCCTGCACGCGCTCCGGAGTCATGCCGACGCTCGGGGAGTAGAAGAGCAGGTGCTCAGACAGCCCGTCCCACTGGGAAATCCGGTCACGCACTTCGTCCGGAGTTCCGACCAGGGCAATGGCGTCGACCATCTCGTCCGTCACCGCCGCCTCCATCGCCTTGAAGTCCATCCGCTTGAAGGCGTCCGCGATCGTCTCGCCGATCGGGCGCCAACCGTGGACGTCGAGGACCGAGTGGTACAGGCGCGTCGTGTAGTAAAACGCGATCTGCGCGCGGGCCTCCCTGCGCGCCTGGTCGGGGTCGTCGGAAATCGAGGTGATCACGTAGGGAGCGAGCTCGCAACTCGAGCCCTCGAGGGCCGGCAGCACCTTCTCCTGGATGTACTTGCGGGTGTAGATCGGGTGCCCGATGAGCCCGTCGGCTGTCCTCGCGGCGGTCCGGATCATGTACTTGTTCACACCTGCGAGATAGATGGGAATGCGCGCCCGGGGCGCGCCGGGCCGGACGTACTGCGGGATGCTCACCTTGTAGTACTGGCCCTCGTACGCGAGGCCACCGCCCTTCTGGGCGTCGATCGCGGCACGGATGAGCTCGATGGCCTCACGCATGCGCGGTGCGGGCGGATCGTCGAAGGGCATCGAGTACCACTTCACGTTCATCGAGCGCGTACCACTGCCGAGACCGAGGATCACGCGACCGTTCGAGATCTCGTCCACATCCATCGCTGCGGAGGCGGCCAGCAAGGGCGTGCGCATGAACGCGTAGGCGATGGCTGTGCCCACCTGGACGCGCTCGGTGGCTGCCGCCACTGCCGCGAGCCGGACAAGCCCGTGCTGGTGAAAGAATTCGAGCGTCCAGACCGAGTGGAAGCCGTGCTTCTCGGCCGTCTGGGCCGCAGCGATCTGCTGGGCGATCGAGGGCGCGGTGAGGATCAGCCCGTAGCGCATCGTTCGTCTCCTGGGTTCACTGCTAGAGTAGCCGAAGTGCCGCGACCGCTCCCCCAGCCTACGCCGGAGACCCAACACTTCTGGGACGGAACTCGCGCCGGTGAGCTACGACTCCAGCGTTGCCGCGCCTGCGAGAAGGTGTACTTCCCGCCCCGGCCGTTCTGCCCGGCCTGCGCGGACCGCGACGTCTACGTCTTCGCCGCGAGCGGACGTGCAACGCTGCACAGCTACGTCATCAATCACCGCGCCATGCCCGGCTCGGGCTTCGAGGCGCCGTATGCGATCGCGGTGGCAGAACTCGAAGAGGGACCGCGGATGATGACGAACATCGTCGACTGCCCGCAGACCCCCGAGGCGCTGGCACTCGACATGCCGCTCGAGGTGGTCTTCGAGTCGGTCAGCGACGAAATCAGCCTACCGCTCTTTCGACCCGCAACCGGGTCGTGAAACCCGGAAGCGTCGCCATCGTCGGCGCCGCGGAGACGACCGACCTCGGTCGCATCCCCGATGTGTCGGGTCTCCAGCTGCACGCCGATGCCGCACTCAACACACTGGCCGATGCGGGCCTCACCCCAGCCGACATCGACGGCGTCGCGACGGCCGGGGAGTCCCCCACGAACATCGCCTGGTACCTGGGGATCACCCCGACCTGGGTAGATGCCACGACCGTGGGCGGCTGCTCGTTCATGCTGCACGTTCGGCACGCGGCGGCAGCCATCGCCGAGGGTCACTGCAACACCGTCCTGATCACCCACGGCGAGAGCGGCAAGTCGCGCGTCGGCGCGGGACGACGAGGCGGCTCTCCGGCTTCCATGCAGGGACAGTTCGAGGCGCCCTACGGGCCGATGGGGGCGCCCGCGACGTTCACGATCCCGGTGCTGCGATACATGAAGGATTGCGGCCTCAGCGAGGAGAAACTCGCGAACGTGGCGGTGGTGCAGCGGGAGTGGGCTGCCAAGAACCCGCGCGCCAGCTTCCGCGAACCGATCACGGTCGAAGAAGTCCTCGGCTCCCGCATGATCGCCTACCCGTTCCGGCTCTTGATGTGTTGCCTCGTTACCGACGGCGGGGGTGCGCTGATCCTGACATCGGCAGAGCGCGCGCGAGACCTGCCGCGGCCCCCCGTGTACGTCGTCGGGACCGGCGAGAGCGTCGAGACCCCGATGGTGAGCCAGATGGAGGATCTCACGAGCTCGAGGGCGTTCCGGATCTCCGGACGCAAGGCCTTCGAAGAGGCGGGCATCGCGCACGATGAAGTCGACCACCTGATGATCTACGACGCCTTCGCCCATCTACCCATCTACGGCCTGGAAGACCTCGGCTTCGTCGGGCGCGGCGAGGCCGGCGACTTCATTTGGGAGCGCAACACCGCGCCCGGTGGGCAGCTACCCCTCAACACGAACGGCGGCGGCCTCTCCTACATGCACTCCGGGATGTACGGCATGTATGCGCTGCAAGAGTGCGTGCGACAGATGCGCGGGATCGCGCCCGCCCAGGTACCCGATGCGCGGATCTCCATCGCCCACGGTGTCGGCGGCATGTTCGCGGCCTCGGGTACCATCGTCATGAGCAACGAGACGCCCTAGAGAGCCGACGAGGAGAGAGTCATGGGCCGACTGGACGGACGAGTCGCGATCATCACGGGAGCCGGGCGAGGAATCGGCGCGTCGCTGGCGCGCATCATGGCTACCGAGGGCTGCGCGGTGGTCGTGAACGACCTGGGAGGCGACGTGGACGGCAGCGGGGAGAACACGGGCCCCGCCGCGGATGTGGTGGACGAGATCGTATCTGCGGGCGGCGTCGCCAAGGCGAACTTCGCCGATGTCTCCGACTTCCAGGCCGCCGAGGGAATCATCCAGAGCGCCCTGGAAGAGTTCGGCCAACTCGACGTCCTCGTAAACGTGGCAGGGATCCTGCGCGACCGCATGGTCTTCAACATGTCCGAGGAGGAATGGGACGCGGTGATCCGCGTCCACCTGAAGGGCACGTTCAACACCTCCAAGCACGCCTCCGTCTACTGGCGAAAAGAGCGACGCGGAAAGTACCGGGTCATCAATTTCACGTCGGGATCGGGACTCCACGGCGCACCCGGACAGCCGAACTACGCAGCCGCGAAGCTCGGCATCGTGGGCTTCACCTACTCGCTCGCGAACTCGCTGGGACCCTACGGCGTCACCGCCAACGCGATCGCTCCGGGCGCCGCGACACGCATGACGGCGACGATCCCGGGCGCCCGCGAGCGGGGCCTCGCCCTCGGGTCGGAGGACCCCCGAAGGTCGCCCGACAACATC
>JAYGDB010000193.1:0-38285 GCA_046583095.1 Myxococcota bacterium
ACGTTCAAACCCGGGATTCGGGCTCCCGAGGACTCCACGGGAGAGTCCGTGCTCTGCTTCGTCTTCCGGAAGCGGGACTTGCTGGTCACCGATTCGTTCGAACTCCCGAACCTCGAGATCTTGAACCAGGCCGGTCTCGACTCCGTGAGGTCTCAGTACCTCGGGAGCCTCGGCGGTGTTCACTGCCACTCCGTCGAGTTCCCACCGGACGCCACGGCTCCCGCGGGCATGGCCTTCCGCGATCTGCGGGTTCTGTACGGAAACATCGACGAGGCGCTTCACGCGGTGGCTGGACGCGCGGTACAGATCATGGACTGGGACCGCACCCACCAGTACTGTGGCGCCTGCGGCAAGTCGACAGAGCTCTCCACCACCGATCGGTCGCGAATCTGCCCGGACTGCAGGATCCCCCAGTTCCCGCGGCTTGCGCCGGCCATGATCGTTGCGGTGGAGCGTAGCGACGAGATCCTTCTCGCCCGTTCGCCGCACTTCCCGGCCGGGATCTACAGCGTGCTCGCGGGTTTCGTCGAGCCCGGAGAGAGCGCCGAGGAAGCGGTCGCCCGCGAGGTGATGGAAGAGGCGGGCATCGTCGTCAAGGACGTCCGCTACTTCGGAAGCCAGCCGTGGCCGTATCCGAATTCGCTGATGCTCGGCTTCACGGCCTCGTACGACTCGGGAGAGATTCGGATCGAGGAGGAGGAGATCGAGGATGCCCGTTGGTTCAAGGCGAACGAGATGCCGAGCTTTTTCCCGGGCAGAATGAGCATCTCCCAGTGGCTCATCCAGGACTTCCTGGAGCGCAATCGGCGCTAGTCGCGAATCCTGGCTGGCCCGGCCGCAATCGCCCCCCCATGCTGTCCTAGGGACTCGGACAGGCACTGGATCCAGAAATGCGATCCTGTTCTCGTATCCTGGCCGCGGGCGGGGACCCTGGCTCTCAGCCCACCGCTGCTGCGAATGCGTCGCACACGTCCTTCGGCGCCTGGACGAGTTCGATCAGCACGCCGGCCGCCCCGATGGGCGACTCGTCGTTGCCCTTGGGATGAACGAAGCAGACGTCGAAGCCCGACGCGCCTTTTCGGATCCCACCCGGTGTGAAGCGAACCCCTCTCGCGGTCAACCACTCGACGGCCGCGGGCAGATCGTCGACCCACAGACCCACGTGATTGAGTGCGGGCTCGTGCACTCTCGGACGCGAGTCCGCGTCGATCGGCTGCATCAGATCGACTTCGATCCTGAAGGGCCCGGCACCGATCACCGCGATGTCCTCGTCGACGTTCTCGGACTCATTTCGGTAGTTGCCTTCGTCCGACAGCCCGAGCGTGTCGATCCAGAACTCGCGCATCGGCTGCTTGTCGAGACCACCGACCGCGATCTGCTGGATCCCGAGGATCTTGAAGGGCCGTTCCGACATGCCTGGCATTCTAACCCGCAGCGTGCGCGCGAAAGCCACGCGCGACCAGGTACCGCTCGCTACTCCCCTTGCGCGTCGCCGCAGACCGGGTCGTCTTCCCCCGGTCGAAGCATCCCGCGATCCGCGCCGACACCTGCTGCGCCTCTGGGCCCTCGAGAATCTTCAGCAACAGGTCTCCGCCGGTTCGAAGCAATCCTGGGAGCAAGGCCTCTACGGCCTGCAACAGGCGCTCCTCGGCGGCTCGGTCCACGTCTCGGACACCCGTGAGCTTGGGAGCCGCGTCGCACAGGACGACGTGTGCCGGCTTGCCCCGGAGAGCTTCGAGGACCAGGCCACCCACCGTCGGATCTTCCAGATCAGCCTTCATTACGATCACGTTCGCATTCTTGAAGGGAGGATCGATGGCCACCCGGTCCACACCGACCGATACCCCGCGGGGACCCACGATCTCGGTAGCGACCTGGAGGAAGCCTCCCGGCCAGCAGCCCAGATCCACGACCCGCTGCCCGGGCTTCAGGATCCGGTGCTGCTTCTGGAGGTCCAGGAGCTTGTAGGCCGCACGCGAGCGATAGCCTTCGCGCTTGGCGCGCTGGTGGAAGTGGTCTTTCCGTTCGGAACGAACGGGCTTACTTCAAGCTGAGGACGGCCTTGCGGATTGCGACGACGCCGTCCCGGTGGCCGGGCACGGAGCCCCGGATGAAGAGCAGGTTCTGCTCAGGCTCAACCTTGACCACTTGCAGGTTGCGGACCGTGACCCGCTCGTTGCCCATCTGGCCGGGCATCTTCATGCCCTTGATGACCTTCCCGGGCCAGGCGCCGGCACCGATCGAGCCGCCATGGCGGAAGGCCTCGTGAGTTCCGTGTGTCCTCTTCTTGATCTTGAAGCCGTGTCGCTTGACGACTCCCGCGTAGCCTTTGCCCTTGGAGGTGCCGATCGCATCCACGTATTCGCCCGGCTCGAAGATGTCGCAGGTGACCTCGGAGCCCACCTCGTGGCCCTCGGCCTCCTCGGCGTCGACCCGGCTCTCGCGCAGGTAACGCTTGAGAGCCACACCAGCCTTCTCGAAGTGCCCCTTCTCGGGCTTCGTGAAGAGCTTCTCGCGGCGATCTCCGAAACCGAGCTGAAGGGCCGTATAGCCATCCGTCTCCTGGCTCTTCTTCTGAACCACGAGATTTGGGCCGGCTTCGAGAACGGTCACCGGAATCGCCTCGCCGCTCTCGTCGAAAATCCGGGTCATGCCGATCTTTCGGCACAGCAGTTCGATCGCCATCTCACTTCTCCTCGCCAGAGGCTGCCCGGAAGCCGGCGAATCCGGCGGGGTGGGCAGCAATAGTCTGAGGGCCTGGGCACATGGCGTGCCCCGGGGGCCCGAAGGGCGCCGTACTATAGGAGCCCGAAATGCCCATGTCACCCCATCAAGCCGGCGACAGTTCCGGCGGCGGAATCGCCCCCTCGCCGGTCTCCCGGAAGGCGCTGGTCCTCGCGCTCGACGGTGCCAGCTTCAGCGTCATCGAGCCCATGATCGCGGACGGTCGGCTCCCGAATCTCGCCTCGTGGATGAAGAACGGAAGCGCGGGACCGCTCCGAAGCACGATACCTCCCGTGACGTTTCCGGCCTGGTCGAGCTTCATGACCGGCCTGTCACCCGGCGAGCACGGGATCTTCGACTTCACCCAGAAGTTTCCGGGCGAGTATCGGATCCGCTTCGTGAATGCGACGGACCGCCATGGGTCGTCGATTTTCGAGCGGGTCTCGAACGCGGGCGGGCGGGTGCTGGTACTGGGCATGCCGGCCACGTATCCGCCCGAGTCGGTATCGGGCCTGCTGGTCGCGGGATTCGACGCGCCCGTGTCGGCGGCGACGGACTCGACCTCGGCCAGCGATCCGAACCTGTATCGGCGCATCGCCGATCGAGTCGGGCCGTGGATGCGACCGGAGATCGACGAGAGCGCGACCGGCGGCGACTTTCACGAGCGAGCCGTCCACACCCTGCTCGATCGAATCATGCGAAAGAAGCGCTTCGCTCTCGAGTCGCTACGGACGATCACTGAGAACGCGCGCGGACATCCCGAGCTGGTGGTCATCGTCTTCTCGGAGAGCGACACCGTCGGGCATCACTACTGGCGCGATCACGACCCAGCCTCGCCGCGTCACGATGCCACAGCAGATCGCGTCCGGCGAAGCGCCGTGGAGTCGGTCTACTCGAAGCTCGACGAAGCGTGCGGGGAGATCCGTCGGGAAGTCGGAGAGGACGCTCTCTGCATCGTCGTCTCGGACCACGGCATGGGCGGCGCGGCGCGCTGCGTCGTGCATCTGAACCGCTACCTGGAGGAATGCGGGCTGTTGGCCCGCCAAGCCGGCGGCGGGATCCCCTCCAGAGCCGCCCGCTGGGCGCGAGACACCGCGATTCGACTTCTGCCTGCAGGGGTCGTGCAGGCAGTCTTTCGCCGGGCGCGCGGGCCGGCGGCGCGGATCGAGAGCAGCGTCCGCTTCGGCGGGTTCGAGTGGGCGAAAACCCTCGCGTTCTCCGAGGAAGCGAACACCCAGCCGGGCGTCTGGATCAACCTCGCAGGGAGGGAGGCCCGGGGGTGCGTGACAGCATCCGCCTACGAGGCCACCCGCGACCGGGTGATCGCCGCGCTGCTCGACTGGAAGCTCCCGGACGGCGGCTCGATCGTGCGAAGGGCTGTCCGGCGGGAGGACGTCTACACCGGAGTCTTCACCGAGCGGGCGCCCGACATCGTGGTCGAGTTGGGACTCGACCGGGGTTACGGTCTGTCCCTCGTCCCCACGCCGTGGGACGAACGTGGAGGGTCGGTGCACGTCCTCGAGGAAGACGAATTGGCCGGGGGCCGCGGGCGGGGCATGAACGGGATCCACCAGCCCGAGGGTATCTTCGTCACCCCCGAGGCCGACGAGATTCCGCGCGCCCTGTCGGACGTCGCCCCATGGCTGCTCGAACGGATGGGGGTCGGCTGGGAGTCCGCCTCGACCCACGAAACCCCCCGGAGAGACTACACACCCGAAGAAGATGCCCGCATCGCCGAGCGACTGCGTGCGCTGGGGTACCTCGAGTGAAGCAGCCATGACCACGGCGGCCCGCCGAGAAACGACCCGGCCTGCACTCTCCCTGGTATTTCCCGTCTTCGACGAAGAGCGCACGATCGGGCAGGTGATCGAATCGGCGCTCACGACTGGCCAGAACCTCTTCGACGATTTCGAGGTCGTCGTCGTGGATGACGGGTCGCAAGACGGAACCCCCAGCATCATCGACCAATGGAGCCGGCGCGACGCGCGGGTGCGCGTGGTTCGTCATCCGCAGAACACCGGCTACGGGGCCGCGCTCCGCTCCGGGCTGCGTGAAGCGAGCGGGGAGCTGGTGTTTTTCTCGGACGCCGACCTGCAGTTCGACCTCGAGGAGGTCGGAGCGCTGCTCGCCCACACCGACGACTTCGACATCGTGGCGGGTTACCGCTCGCCGCGCCGTGACCCGCTGCCGAGGCGCCTGATCGCGAGGACCTGGGGACTCATCGTGCGCCTGCTCTTCGGCCTGCAGGTGCGCGACATCGATTGCGCGTTCAAGGTGTTCCGGCGGTCAATTCTCGACGCGATCCCGATCCACTCGCTCGGCGCCTTCGTCAACACCGAGATCCTCGTGCGCGCCAGCTCACTCGGCGCGAGTATCCGGCAGGTTCCCGTGAGCCACCGTCGCCGGCTCCACGGAACGCCCACGGGCGCGCACCCACGCGTCTTGATTCGTGCCGTCCTCGAGCTCTCCAAGTTGTACCGCGAGTTGCGCGAGCGACAGTCGACCCGACGCGACTGATGCGAATCGCGCTCATCGGCGCATTCCCGTTTCCGTCACCCCAGGGCTCGCAGGTCTACCTCGCGGAGCAACGCGACGCCCTGCGGCGAGCAGGCGCAGAGCCGGTCCTGGTCACATACCCGAACGGGCTCTTCCGCTGGAACCTCCGCCGCTCGGGCCCGAGCTTTGCCAAGCCGTTCGCAGACGCCGCGCTGCTTCGCACAGCCCTGCGCGTGCACCGGCGGGCTCCCATCGACGTTGCACTCGCCCACAACGCCGAGGCAGCAGTCGTCGGCATCCTGGCCCGGGCCTGGACCGGCGTTCCGGTCATCTACGTGGCCCACACGATCCTGCGCCACGAGCTTTCGTCGTACGCGCCTGCAAGCTGGCGGCGGCTTCTCGATCCCATCGGGGGCTCCATCGATGCCTGGATCGCACGGCGAGCCGACGGGATCATCGCCCTGTCCGAGGATGCTCGCGCGCTCCTCGAACCCCACGCACGCTGCGAGATCGAGGTCATTCCCCCGGGCCTCGACCCGGAAGACCCTCCGCGCGAGGACGAACAGCAGCGTGCCTGCAGTGCGATTGGCGTCGACCCGGGCACTTTCGTGCTCTACGCGGGCAACCTGGACGGTTACCAGGATCTCGACCTGCTCGACGCGGCGGCGGAGCTCTGCAGCGGGGACGGGATCCCCTTCATCGTCGCGACCCACGACGCGCAGGGCGCTGCCGACCGGCTTCGGAACCTCCGAATCGTGGAGCGATCGACGTTTGCCGAGATCCGCGCGCTGCACTACTCGGCGGGGGCGCTGGTCCTCACGCGTCGCCGTCCGGGAGGCTTTCCGATCAAGTTGCTCAACTACATGGAAGCCGGCCGCCCCATCGTCGCCTTCCGTCGCATCGCGCCCGGGCTCGCGGACGGAGTCAACGCGTGCCTGCTCGACGAGTCATCCGGTGCGGAGGAACTCGCCGGCGCGATTCGCGGGCTGTGGGAACGACAGGAGCAGGGAGAAAGACTCGGCCGTGCGGCCCGGGATCACCTCCTCAGCCACCACGGCTGGCGGAGCCTCGCTGACCAGACCCTCGCATTCGCGACGGAAGTGGGAACCGACGAGGGGGGGTACGGACGCGCGGGGTCGCTCTAGAATGATGTGATGGAGATCCCCGACCCCGAGTCCGTAGACATCGCCCTCACCACCACCCGCTCGGTGCGTCGCCGCATCGATTGGGAGCGCCCGGTTCAACCCGAGGTGATCGAGCGCTGCATCGACATCGCCACCCAGGCACCGACGGGGCTGAACCTCGAGGCCTGGCGCTTCCTGGTACTCACGGATCCCGAACGGAAACTGGGGATGGCCGAGCTGTATCGAAAGTCGTTCGAGCAGATGGCTGAACTCCGGGCAGAGTACGCTCGGCAGACAGGCACGCAGCCCCCCGCGCTCCGCAAGGTGCATCGCGATCTCGCCGACCGGCTGCACGAGATGCCGGCCCTGATCCTCGTCTGCATGCAGGGACGCCCGGATGACACGCTCGCGCGACAGGTGGGCTTCTACGGTTCGATCCTGCCGGCCGCCTGGTCGCTGATGGTGGCGCTGCGAACGCGCGGCCTGGGATCGACGTGGACGTCCCTTCACCTGATCCACGAGCGGGAAACCGCGAAGCTGCTGGGAATTCCCGACGACGTCACCCAGACCGTACTGCTGCCAGTCGGCTACATGCGGGACGCAGTCCTGGCGCCAGCCCCCCGGAAGGGGGCCCGGGAGGTGACGTACTGGAACGAGTGGGGAGCGGCGCGACCTGACTGAAGCTCTGGGTTAGTCTCGCCGAGAAGAGAGCGAGCGGAGAAAAGACACTGCCTGAACGCACCCCCACCCGGGAGCGCGTTCGGGCTTTCGTGCGTTCGCGTTCGGAGAATCGATGGCGGCAGGCTCTTCCAAGAAGGCAGGAGATTCGCTCGACCGGATCGTCGAGCGCGTCCTGCTGCGCGACGAACCGGTCCGGCTCACCGGACTGCGCGGGGCCTCCCGAGCCGTCGTAGGCGCACGTCTCGTCGAAGCCCACGGCGACGCACCCGTCCTGTTCCTGACCGCCAACGCGAAGGCGGCGGACGCCCTCCTCGACGACCTTCACACCTGCCTCGGCGAGCGGGAGACCGATCGGCGAACCCGCGCCTTCCCCCGGCACGACACGCTTCCCTACGACCGATTCTCCCCGCAGCCCTTCGTGATCACCCAGCGCATGGACGTGCTCTACCGCTGGCTAGCCGCCGCGGACCCGGAGAATCGAACCCTGCCTACGCCGGTAGCGGTCGCGCCGTGGACCGCACTCGCACTCCGCGTGCCGTCCCGCAACAGCGTACGCGGACGCAGCGTCCACCTCGAGATTGCACAGACGATCGATCGCGACGCCCTGGTCGAGGTCCTCGTCAACGCCGGCTACGCGCGCATGCCGCTCGTCGAGGAGCCGGGTGAAATCGCGGTACGAGGTGGAATCCTCGACATCTTCCCTCCGCATCTACCGCGCCCGGTCCGCATCGAGTTGCTCGGCGACGAGATCGAGTCGATCCGAGAGTTCGACGCTGCGAGCCAGCGTTCCCAGGACAAGCTCTCGAGTGTGGTCGCGCCGCCCCCCCGCGAGTTGCTCCTCGATCGCGACCTCGTGGTACAGCGGTCGGAATCCCTGCGCGAGATGGCGCATCGCGATCGAGTGCCGGCCCGCACGATCGACGAGCTGATCGATGCGCTGCTTCGAGGGCACGTCCCGCCGGGCGCGGAGGCACTCGGCCCCGTCCTCCAACCCGAGCAGGAGACCGCCTTCGACTTCCTTCCGGACGACACCCTCGTCGTGCTCGACGACCCGGAACGCAGTCGGGAACGCCTCGCCCATTACTTCGAAGAAGCAGCCGGCAACTTCATGGCCGCCCGGGAGAGCGGCAGGCCGGTCGCCCCGCTGGACGACCTGCTGGTTCCGCCGGAGGAGTTCGAGGCGAGGCTGATGGAGCGCCACCCCGTCTCTCTCGAGCGGCTCGACATCGTCCAGGGACTGCCCGCGGCCAACAGCACGCGGCCTGCCCGTTACGTCCTACGCGCGACCTCCCACGATGACCTGCGCCGGGAGCTGATCCAGACCCGGACCCACGACCGGGCCCTGCTTCCGCTCACCCACTTCTTGCAGGACCGCATCTCCAATCGCTTCCGCATCGCAATTACCTGTTCGTCCCTCTCCTCGGCGGACCGGCTGCAGGCGCTGCTCGACGAGTATGGAGTCCAGGCACGCATTGCAACGGATCCGCGCCCGATCTCGCGCTGGGCCGCGCCGGGACGCATCGAGATCCGCGTGGCGCCGATCTCATCAGGCTTCGATCTGCCCGCAGAGAAGCTCACGCTGCTCACCGAGGAGGAGATCTTCGGTCGCAGGGAGAAGAAGCGACGGCGCGCGAGCTGGCAGGAGAGCGCTGCGATCGACGGTCTCGGACAGCTCGCCGTCGGCGACTTCCTCGTGCACATGGAGCACGGCATCGGAAAGTACCGGGGTCTCGTCGAGCTCGTGGTGGCGGGTCTCGAGGCGGAACTGCTGTGCATCGAGTACGAGGGCGGCGATCGGCTCTTCCTTCCGGTCGACCGGCTCAACCGGGTCCAGCGTTACGGCAGCGCGGACGGTGTCCAGCCGCGCGTCGACCGACTGGGAGGAGACACCTGGGAGCGCGCGAAACGCAAGGTCAAGAAATCGCTTCGGGTAATGGCCTCGGAGCTGCTCTCCCTGCACGCCGCGCGCGAGCTCGCAGCGGGCTTCGCCTTCTCGCCGCGAGACGCCTACTACGAGGAGTTCGAGGCGAGCTTCGCGTTCGACGAGACACCCGATCAGGCAGACGCCATCGACGACGTCCTGACGGACATGCAGAACGCGAAGCCGATGGATCGCCTGGTGTGTGGCGACGTCGGATACGGGAAGACCGAGGTGGCGCTCCGCGCCGCCTTCCGCGCGGTAATGGACGGCAAGCAGGTGGCCGTCCTCGTCCCCACCACGATCCTGTGTCAGCAGCACATGCTCACCTTCCTCGAGCGCTTCGAGGGCTACCCGGTGGAGATCGAGTTCCTGTCCCGCTTCCGCACCCCGAAGGAGTCCAAGCAGGTACTGGAGGGGCTGGCCTCTGGCCGGGTGGACATCGTGATCGGAACCCACCGGCTGCTGCAGAAGAACGTCCGCTTTCGAGATCTGGGCCTTCTCGTCATCGACGAGGAGCACCGATTCGGGGTCGCCCACAAGGAGAAGATCAAGAAGATCAAGAAGACCGTGGACGTGTTGACCCTCACCGCCACACCGATCCCGCGAACCCTGCAGCTTTCGTTCACCGGGATCCGGGATCTCTCTATCATCAATACTGCGCCCGCTGATCGCCTGGCTGTACGCACCCAGATCGCGCGCTTCGACGAGGCCCTGATCCGCGAGGCAATCCTGCGGGAGGTGCGCCGGGGCGGACAGGTCTATTTCATGCACAACCGGGTGCGAACCATCGGCGTCATCGCCGAGATGCTCGCGCGCGTCGTACCCGACGTGAACGTGATCGTCGCCCACGGACAGCTGCCCGAACGGGAACTCGAAGCGAAGATGCTCGCGTTCCAGAACGGCGAAGCGGAGCTGCTCCTGTGTACGACCATCATCGAGAGCGGCCTCGACATCCCCCGAGTCAACACGATTCTCATCAACCGCGCCGACGCGCTCGGCCTCGCACAGCTCTACCAGCTGCGCGGCCGGGTCGGCCGCAGCCACCAGCGCGCCTATGCGTACCTGCTGGTTCCGACGACGGCCGGGGCCCTGAGCGACGATGCCCAGAAGCGACTCGAGGCGATCCAGGACCTGAGTGAGCTCGGTAGCGGCTTTCGGCTTGCCAACATGGATCTCGAAATCCGCGGCGCCGGAAATCTGCTCGGCGCCGAGCAGTCCGGCAACCTGCGAAGCGTCGGCTACGAGACCTACATGGAGCTCCTCGAGGAAACCATCGAGGAACTGCGGGGCAACATCACGAAGGTCGAGATCGATCCGGAAATTCGACTCCCGGTCGTCGCGCGACTCCCGGACGCCTACGTGTCGGATGTGAGCCAGCGCCTCGTCCTCTACAAGCGGCTGGCAAGCTCACGCGACGAGAGTGATCTCGGCCTCGTGCGCGACGAGATCCTGGATCGCTACGGCACGATGCCCCAGGAAGTCCAGAATCTCGTCGACGTGATTCGCCTCAAGCTCATGGCGCGGAGCCTCGGCGTGATGGCTGTCTCGGTCTCGCGGGGGGAATTGGTCTTGACCGTGTCCGAGGCGACGAAGATCGACCCCGAGCGCCTCGTCCAGCTCCTGACACACGCCGGTACGAACGTACGCGTCACACCGGACCACAAGATCTACGCACCCGGCCCGCCCGCAGGCTCCGGTGCCACTGCGATCTTCGACTGTGCCCAGAACCTGTTGGTGCAGCTGGGCGCGAAGCCCCAGGAAGAGGTGACACGCGCTACTCCTCGATGAGTGCGTCGACGCGATCGAGATAGAACGCCGCACAGCCTTCGAGCGACGCCACCTGGTCGTAGGGGTCCTCGTAGCTCCAGACCGCGTTCTCAGAAACGCGATCGCCCACCCGGATCGTGTAGTAGCTGGCGTGACCCTTGAACGGGCAATAGGTCGTGTGCCCGGTCTTCTCGAGGAGCTCGGTTCGAACGTCTTCCCGCGGTACGTAGACGACCGGCGGGTAGTCGGCTTCCAGGCAGTGAAGGCTTCGTGTGCTCTCGGCGATCGTCTCGCCGGCAAACACGACGCGAACCTTCCCGGCCTTCGACTCCAGCTCGACGCTGTGGTCGGGATACTTCGCATAGGCGGGCGAGGCGACCATCGGGGCTCCTTTCTCGAAACGAGAAGACTCGATTGTATCGCCCTCAGGGCGCAGCCGGACTCCGCCAGCGGAGTGCTGCGATGGCCAGCAGAACCGCGGGAAGGTAGACGCCGGGCAGATCGAGAAGCCTGTGATGGCTGCCCACGATTTCTCGCGCCGTGTCGTGGACGTGCAGAATCGCGTGGGCGACGTAGAAGAGCGCCGCCACCCCAACCAGCGGCGTCCGGAAGCCCGGCACCCTCGCGAACGTGGCGCCGCGCTACCATGGTCCGCCTTCCGGCCCCGGCAATCCGGCGGGGGGAAGCGCACTCGAGGGCTTCATCGAATGAATCGGCGTTTCGGCCTGGCCGCGCTCGCAGCGCTCCTGCTCATGAGCACCGACACGGCGGTCGGCCAGGAGCAGGTCGGGGGGGCGGACGACTTCTTCGGGCCCAGCCTGCTGGAGAACGGGAGCCGCTTCGCGCGGATCTCGGAGCCGGGCGACTCGGAGGTACTGGTAGAAGGCATCGCCGCCCAGGTGGGAAGCAGCGTCGTGCTCGTCTCGGAGGTGCGGCGCTTCTCCGCACCCATCGAGGCGCGCATGCACAAGGCTGGAGCCCCGAAGTCCGAGATCCACCAGATGCGTGCGATTGCGCTCGAGCGACTGATCGAGGAGCGACTGATCGACAACGTCGTTCGCCGGCTCCAACTCAATGCCACGGACACCGAGGTGAACGAGGCCGTCACCGCCAAGGCCCGGGAGAACGGCCTCACGGTCGAGCAACTTCGACAGAGCATCGCCGGCCACGGACTTACGTTCGAGGAGTACCGCACCCAGATCAAGAACCTGATCGAGCGACAGCGCGTGCTCGGCAGCATCGTGCGCTCGCGCGTGCGTGTCGAGGACGAGGAGATCGAGGCGTTCTACAACCAGCAGTATGCGAACCAGCGCGACGCCGGCTCGGAGATCCACCTGCGGCACCTGCTCATCGGGGTATCCACCGAGAAGCTGCGGGACCAGAGAACCGCCTGCCGAATCGCGACCGACATTCGCGAGGAAATCGTAGCCGGCAAGGTCAGCTTCACGGAGGCTGCCGGGCTCCACTCGGACACGAACGCTGAACGCGGCGGAGATCTCGGTTGGGTCCACGTGGAAGAACTCGCGGGATGGATGGCCCCCGCGCTCGAAGGCCTGCAGCCCGGTGGCGTAAGCGAGATCGTCGCAATGCCCTTCGGCTGCAATCTGCTGATGCTGGTCGATCGCCGCGAGTTCCAGCCCGTGAGCTTCGAGCAGGCACGCGGCGCGATCGAGAAAAGCATCTTCAATCAGAAGGTCGAATTGGAGTACGAGGCCTGGATCGACAAGCTGCGCGGGCAGGTCTACATCGAGCGCAAGGGGACGTACGCGGAGGCCTCTCGGCTCCGGGACCGCACGTCTCGAGAGTGAGTCAGGCGACAGCCGCAGATCCGGCCAGGGAAATCGTCATCCGCGGCGCGAGTGAGCACAATCTTCGCAATCTCGACGTCCGGATCCCTCGCGACCAACTCGTCGTGATTACGGGACTCTCCGGCTCGGGCAAGTCATCGCTCGCATTCGACACCCTCTACGCAGAAGGACAGCGCCGTTACGTTGAGTCGCTCTCCGCCTACGCGCGTCAGTTTCTCGACCAGATGAACAAGCCGGATGTCGAGTCGATCGACGGGCTGTCGCCGGCCATCTCGATCGAACAGAAGACGGTGAGCCGCAACCCGCGCTCGACGGTGGGAACAGCAACCGAGATCTCCGACTACCTGCGTCTCTTGTACGCACGCGCGGGCGAGCCCCACTGCCCGAAGTGCAGCCGCCCCATCGCCAGCCAGACTCCGCAGCAGATGGCCGACCGGGTACTCGCCCTCGGCGACGGCACCCGGGTCGAGATCCTGGCGCCGGTAATCCGCGGCCGCCGGGGCAGCTACAAGAAGGAACTCGACCTGTTTCGACGCCGAGGTTACGTGCGGGTCCGGATCGACGGCGTGTTGTACGACCTCGACGATCCTCCGGAGGTCGCGCGGACGAAGCAGCACGACATCGAGGTGGTCGTCGACAGGCTGCGGGTCAAGGAGTCGGCGCGCACACGCCTCACGGAGTCGATCGAGACCGCGCTACAGCTCGCCGACGGCTTGCTGCAGGTGACCTCCGAGAACGAGCCCGAGCTGCTCTTCTCCCGCGAAAACGCCTGCCCGGACTGCGGCATCTCGTTCCCCGAGCTTGCGCCGCGGATGTTCTCGTTCAACAGCCCGGCCGGCGCGTGTCCGGACTGTTCGGGCCTGGGCGTCCGCTTGGAACTCTCACCGGAACGGCTGGTTCCGGATTCGACTCTCGCGCTGGGTGACGTCCCGATCGCACCCTGGTCGGGCGGTCGCATGCGGCCGTACTACGAGCGTCTGCTGGCTTCCCTTGCGAAGCATCTGGGTGTATCGCTCGAGACGCCCTGGCGCGATCTCTCCAAGCACGACCGCAACGCGATCCTGTTCGGGCTGGGCGACGAAGAAGTCACCTTCGAGCTCCCCAAGCTGTCGCGCAAGCGGCGGCGGCCGGGGCGAACCACCGAAACGGTACACATGACCTGGGGCGGGGTGATCGACGAGCTCGAGAGACGCGACAGCGACTCTGAGCGCTCGCGTCTCGATCGCTATCGCAAGGCCCGACCGTGCGAGACCTGCGGCGGCACGCGCCTGCGCGAAGAAGCGAGGAACGTGCTGCTCGAGGGTGTCGCGATCCACGAGCTCAGCCAGAAGAGCTGCACGGACCTGTCTGAGTTCCTGGACGCCCTGGATCTCGCTGGCACCCGCGCACTGATCGCCGAGCGCATCCTCGGCGAGATCCGCGAGCGCCTCTCGTTCCTGTGCGACGTCGGGCTCGGCTACCTGAGTCTCGATCGTCCTACCGCCACACTCTCCGGCGGCGAGGGCCAACGCATTCGACTCGCCACCCAGATCGGGTCGAGCTTGATGGGTGTCCTCTACGTCCTCGACGAGCCCTCGATCGGGCTGCACGCCCGTGACAACCGCCGTCTGATCGACAGCCTGTACCGACTGCGCGACATGGGAAACAGCGTGATCGTCGTCGAGCACGACGAAGCGACGATCCGCGCCTCGGACCACGTCATCGACATGGGGCCGCGGGCCGGACGTCACGGGGGCGACGTGGTGGCATCGGGCACGCCCGAGGAGCTCGTCGCGGTGGCCGGTTCTCTCACCGGAGACTACCTCGCGGGCCGCCGCACGATCCCGGCGCCGGCCACCCGCCGGAAGCCCGATGGCCGGGCCATCGAACTCGTGGGCTGCAGACATCACAATCTCCGGAATGTCACCCTGCGAATTCCACTCGGCCTGATGACGGTGGTAACGGGCGTGTCCGGATCGGGGAAATCGACTCTCATCAGCGACACGCTGCACCGCGCCCTAGCAGCAAGGCTCCACGGCGCTCTGGACGTCCCCGGCACCTTCGACAGCCTCTCGGGCGTGGAGCACATCGACCGAGTCATCGATGTCGACCAAGCCCCCATCGGCCGCTCGCCCCGCAGCAATCCCTGCACCTACACGGGGGCCTTCACGGGTATCCGCAAGCTCTTCGCGGGCGTCCCCGAAGCCCGCGTACGCGGCTACGACGCGGGGCGCTTCTCCTTCAACGTCAAAGGCGGACGCTGCGAGTCGTGTCAGGGAGATGGCCTGCTTCGGGTGGAGATGAGCTTCCTGCCGGATCTCTCCGTCGTGTGCGAACACTGCGACGGCAAGCGCTACAACCGCGAGACCCTGCAGATCCGCTACAAGGGCCGTACGATCGCCGACGTGCTCGACATGACCGTCGAGGAAGCCGCGGAGTTCATGCAGAACGTGGGCTCCGTTCGCCGACCGTTGCAGGCGCTGCTGGACGTGGGGCTCGACTACCTCCACCTGGGACAGCCAGCGACGACCCTCTCGGGCGGCGAGGCACAGCGCATCAAGCTCGCCCGTGAACTCGGCAAGCGCGAGACGGGACGAACCCTCTACCTCCTCGACGAACCCACCACGGGCCTGCACTTCGTCGATGTCGAGAAGCTACTCGAGCTTCTCGATCGACTGGTCGAGCGGGGCAACGCGGTCGTCGTCATCGAGCATCACCTCGACGTGGTCAAGCACGCCGACCACGTGATCGATCTCGGCCCCGAAGGCGGAGCGAAAGGCGGCTGCATCGTCGCGCAGGGTCCACCCGAGGCGATCAGCCTCGTCGACGCGAGCCACACCGGGCGCGCGCTGGCCGAGCATCTTTCCACTTCGGGAGCATCCGGTTGAGCTTCGGGTTCGAGCCACGCCAACAGGCACCGCCCGGGCACTTCCCCGGACCCTTCGCGGCTTTTGTACTCACGATTGGTGCCGTCCTGGCGGTCGTCTTCGCGACGCGCTTCGTGATGCTGCTCTTCGGCGCGGGTCCGAGTCTGTCTATGCTGGGCGTTGGCGAGGCGCTGGGAGTGGGCGCAGTCGCGACGTTCGCGGCCGTCCGCGTCGCCGAGCCCCAGCGCGAGCGCCTCGGGCTCCGCGGTTTCGACCCCAGCTTCATTCCCTGGCTCATCATGCTGCTCCCGGTGATCGTGCTGCTGAGCGAACTCGACAACATGCTGCGCGCAATCAGCCCGCCGGTCGATATCCCCGCGGAGATGAAGAAACTCCAGCAGGAGTTCATGGGGTCGGGCACACTCGCGACCGTCGAGGCCGCGATCGTTGCGATCGGCATCTCGCCCGTGGTCGAGGAGTGGCTCTTCCGAGGCGTGATCCAGCAGGGGCTCGTCGCGCACCTGGCTCGGGCGCGGGGTGTCCTGTTGACGGCCGGCCTCTACGCGATCGTGCACGTCGGCCCGGCGCCTTCGGCGCCGGCGGCGCTCTCGCCCTTCCTGCACTCGTTCTTCCTGGGAATCATTCTCGGAACCGTGCGTCTCGCGACGGGCTCGGTGTTGGCGCCGATCCTGCTCAGTGCCGGCGTGAGCGCGGTCGGGCTGATCGCACTGGGAACCGCCGACCGCTTTCCGATCGAAGGACTGAGCGCGCCCGGCGGCCGGACCTCGCTCATCCTGCTGCTGCCGTGCCTCGCCGGAGTCGCGTGGGCGCTGCACGCGGTGACCCAGCAGGCGCGGTCCGCACCCATCGCTCTCCCCTTGCCAGGCGAGGAACCGGAGCCCGATCCCTGAGGGCCGTCAGGCGTTGGAGGGGATCGCCCTCAACGTCTCGAGAGTCTGTCGCTCGAGATCCGGATCGCTCCCGGGCACCATGCCGAGCCAGGCATCGACGAAGCCGCCGTAGCGGGAGGCGATCTCGCCCGCCACCTGGTCGGGCTCGGCGATGACCGCGAATTCACTCAGGATTTCGTCCGTGATCAGGCCCCCCATCTCGACCCACAGGCCCTGCTTCGACATCCGCGTCAGCTCGGTCTGCAGCTCTCCCCAGCCGTGCATCTCGAGCACTGGCCGATAGGCGGGGGTGGAGCCATAGAACGACACCTGCTGGGCGACCGCACGGCGCGACCCTTCGAAGCTCTTTTCGTCCGCGCCGCTCACCACGAACACCGGGCAGGTGATCTCGAAGTCCGCGCGAGCGCGACCGCTCTTCGCAAAGCCGCGCTCGAGCGCCGGCAACGTGACCTCGCGAAGGTAACGCTGCGTCGTGAACGCGTGCGCGATGAGTCCGTCGGCAACTTCCCCGGCGACCTCCGTCATCAGCGGTCCGACCGCCGCGAGCGATACTGCCGGTGCGCCGTACTCGGTGTTCCTCGGCGTGAACATCGGTGTCATCAGGGTGTGCTGGTAGAAGTCGCCGCGGAAGTCGAGCTTCTCCTCCTGATACCAGCAGTCCCACACGGCCCGCATCGCCAGGATGAATTCGCGCATCCGTGCGGCCGGGTGCGACCACTCCATGCTGAAGCGCTTCGTGATGTGCGGCCGGATCTGCGAGCCGAGCCCCACCACCGCGCGTCCCTTCGAGTAGGCGTTCAGATCGTGACCGACCTGCGCCATCGTCATCGGGTTGCGAGCGAACGCGACCGCGATCGAGGTCATCAGCTCGATACGCTCGGTGTGTTCTGCCGCCAGCAGCAGCGGCATGAACGGATCGCTCGAAACTTCCGCCGACACGGCCCCGTCGTAGCCCTTCGCCTCGAGCTGGCGGGCGCGTTCGGGCACCGCGCCGAGATCGCCCATGAGTCCACCCAGTACCTTCATCGCTTCCTCTCCTCGTGCTGGCTTCCGAGCACATGCTCGCCCAGGCTGGCGATATCGGGAAGGGTCAAACAGTCGACGCCCTCCCAGTCGTCGAAGGGGTCGAGCAGCACCGGGTGCACCCCGGCGGCCCGGGCGCCGAGGACGTCGGCGGCGTACAGGTCGCCCACGTGGATGGTTCTCGCGGCATCGGCGCCACACACCTCGAGGGCCTTCTCGAAGATGCGCGGGTCGGGCTTCTCGTACCCGACGAAGTGCGAGTCGATCACGGCCACGAAGTAATCCCGCAGGCCGCGCGCAACGAGTGATTGCTCGACCGAACCGTCCGAGTTGCTGACGACGGCCAATCGCAACCCGCCGGCCTGCATGGCTTCGAGGGCTTCCGGAACCCCGGGCAACATCCACGACCAGAGTCGCGCCGTCCGCCCCGGGCCGCGCAGGGTCGGTGTCAGCTCGCCGGCCAGATCCCGGATCCGCTCGGCCCCCAATTCCCTCGCGACTTCGAGCTCTTGGAGGACCCACCCCAAGTAGAGCGTGAACGTCTGCTGGGTCTCCTTGAAGGCCCGGTTCGCGATCCCCTCGGAGACCGCCGGACGCGCAGCCGCCTCGGCCCGGCGAAGCGTCTGCGGTGCGGCAACGACGCCGCGCTTCGCGAGTTCCCGGGAGATCCAATCGAAGTCCATCGAGAGAAGGGTGTTCCCCACGTCGAAGAAGATCGTGTCGATCCGTTCGAACGCGATGCTTTCGCGATTCACGAGTGTCCCTCGCAGCGGACGCTGAACCCTGTCTCTGCGGCACGCTCGCCGCCATCACGCACGATCGAGCCTGCGCATCACCCGCCAGACGATCCACGCGACTCCCGACCCCGGCAACACGATCCAAACGAACTCGCTCCACAACAGCGGCAGCGAGCGGGCCGTGAAGAACGAGGTCAGCCCGAGCGGCGACACCGCGACGGGCCGGTACGGGAGGAAGTACCGGGTGTCGTCGAAGGGCGAGAAGAACGCCACGCCGAGGCCGCCGTTCGTGATGGCGTCGAGCAGGCCGTGCGACGCGGTGACAACGAACAGCAGGACGGCGATTCGCACGCGAAGGCCGTGCCACTGCACACCGCGAAAGCAGAGCGGCGTGGCGATGCCCGCCGTTACGGCTGCAAACGCGAGCGAGTGCGAGAAGCCGCGGTGGCCGAGGAAGTCCGCGTACTCGATCCCGATCGCGAAGCCGAGCACGTCCGCATCCGGCAACAGCGAGCAGAGGATTGCGACGCAGAGCAGCCGGGGAATCCAGCGGCCCGGGGTGACGGCCGCAGCGAGGGAAGCGGCCGCGAAGGCATGAGCGAACACGGACGCCATTCGCGTCAGCGTCGCTTCGAGCCTGGTCCGCGCGAACTCGACCCCACTTCGTCTCGCCAGCGGTCGACGTCGAGCCGATACAGACGGTGGGTGATGTCCGCGTAGACGAAATCCTTCTCGTAGCGGAAGCCCGCCTTCTCCATCACGCGTTGCGAGCGATCGTTCGTCGTCTCGGTGAAGCACACGAGGTCACGGGTTCCCACGCTCTCGAAGCCCACGCGTACGATCGCCGCCGCCGCCTCGGTGGCGATGCCCCGCCCCCAGTAGTCGCTCAGGAACCCGTAGCCGAGTTCGATCTCGGGCTGCCCGGCCACGACCATCAAGCGCAATCCGGCGCGTCCCGCGAAGGCTCCCGTCTCCGGGTCGTGCGCCATCCAATAGCCGAAGGCTTGGCTGTCCCAGTGGGCGATCATCTCGCGGAGGTACCTGTCGGTCACCGCCTCGCCGCGGACGCCCCCGAGTGTCGCCATCACCTCCGGGTCCGAGTGCATGCGCAGCAGGTCGGCGTAATCGGTCGCGGCCGGACGGCGCAGCAGCAGCCGCTCGGTGCGAAGTTCGTCGAGGCTCCCGGGCTGGAAGTTGGGCACCCCTAGCGCGTCCCCGCCAGGTGCCTCACACGGAATCCCGCGAGAGATCTTCGACGATGTCCTCCAGCAGGTCGGGCCCCGCAAAATGCGAGAGGAGGCTCACACGGTCCGCCCAGCCGCCGCACCGCTCGCGCACCTTCGCGGCCACTTCGTTGCGCGGCGCCACCACGGCGATCTTCTCGAGCAGGTCGTCGTCGACGAGGCCGGCCATCTCGAGCCACTTGCCTTGCTTCGAGAGGCGGTTCAGTTCGTCCTGCAGGTCACCGAGTCCGTGGCACTCGAGCACCGGGCGGTAGGCGGGCGTCGAGCCGTAGAACGAGATCTGGGCCCGGGCGCCGTTGCGCGCCGCTTCGAACTGCTCGTCGTCGCGTCCCGTCACGAGAATCATCTGGCACGAGATCTCGAAGCTCGAGCGCTCGCGCCCGCTCGCCGCGAGTCCCCGCTCGAGGGCCGGGAGCGTAATCTGGCGCGCGGATTCGGGCGTGTGGAAGGGGTGCACGAAGAAGCCGTCCGCCACCTCGCCCACGACCTCCGTCATCTTGGGCCCGACTCCCGCGCAGAATATCCGCGGCAGGCCGTGCGGGTTCGGGCCGGGATCGAAGACCGGGGTCATCAGCGTGTGGTTGTAGAACTCGCCCCGAAAGTCGAGCCGGGTCCCGTTCTGCCAACGGTCCCAGATGGCACGGATCGCCAGCACCATCTCGCGCATTCGCGCGGCCGGCTTCGACCACGGCATGCTGAACCGCCGCTCGATGTGGGGACGAATCTGCGCGCCCAGGCCGAGGATGAAGCGCCCCTTCGACAGCAGCTGCAGGTCGTAGCCGATGTTCGCGAGGGTCATCGGGTTGCGCGAGAAGGCGATGGCGACGGCCGGCATCACTTCGAGGTGCTCGGTGTGCTGCGCGGCGACCGCCAGCGGAAAGAAGGGATCGTGACGCCCCTCGAAGCTGAAGCCCCCCGCGTAGCCGGCTGTCTCGAGTCGTTGCGCGGCGGGGCCGGCGTCCGCGGGATCGTCTACCAGGAGAGATCCGTCGACCTTCATCCGCGCTCCGATCCGCAGGGATGCGCGTCGAAGTCCTGTCTCTCTCTGTTGCGCGCCACCGTGAAAAGAGTGTCCATCATCGAGGATGATCCTAGCCGAGTCCGGAGCCGCCGAACTCCGAATTCATGCTCTCGCTGTGTCGCGTGAGAGTTCGGGCGCTTGGATGTAGACGCGTCCCATCAGTTCGGTGAACGGCTCGTCGTGAAGGGGATCCCCGGGCTCGTCGAACGCTTCTCCCCGCACCGAGAGGTCGCGGTAGAACCTCTCCCACACCTCGTCGATCGTGAGGTCGTCGCTGTGGTCGTCGTAGACACGCTCTTCGGCTGCATCGGCGAAGACGTTCGCCTTCCACGAGACGCTGATGCGGAGATCTTCGTACTGCGGTGAGCCCAGCACCCGATCGCCTTCTACGAGCTGCCAGCGCTCTGCGTCGATCCGTTCGAGCCGGGTGTCGAGTGTCATGGGTCCGGGAAGGCCGTCGTCGCGGCGACCCACCGGACGCACGCGGTGATACATGAAGTCGTTGTCCCCAACGATGGCGGTGTTGAAGATCGCGCCTTCGTGAATCTGCGAGGGCTCGTCCGGCCCCTCGGGCCAGTACTCGAAACCGCCGTCCTCTCCCTCGTAGAACCACGCGACTGCGGTCGCGATCCGCACGCGGTGCTCCTCGAAGAGCCGCGACCGGCCCATGACCGAAAGGAGCTGCGTCGGGTACTCGGTTCGATCGACGCCCCGAAACGCCGGGACGTCGGTGTGCCCGGGCCCCTGCGCGAAGGGCAGCTGCCAGGTGAGGTTCGCGTAGACCTGCAGGGGGCGTACCAGTTCCGTTCCGAAGATCTGCTGCGCCGCGTCGCGAAAGCCCTCGTGAAAGAGCAGAGGCTCGACCCCGTCGATCTGGGGTGCCTCATAGGCCCAGTCGCCCCGGAAGTTCGGCGCGATCATCATGCGGGCGTGGCCGGTGTTAGCCCGGTACTGGGCGTCGTTCTCGAAGTAGCGCTGCACCGGGTAGTAGGGACCGTTCGCTTCCACCAGGCGCCGGACGAGACCCGGATCTTCGAGCACCTTCGGAAGTGCGATCGGAGGGAGGGCGTCGCTCATGTCTTCTTTCCTCGCATTGCGTCAGTGCCGAGACGCGGCTCGACGAAGGCCTCGAGTTCGGGCCAGCCGCTACCAGAAGCGAACCGGGGTGATCCCGTGCTTCTCCACGAGACCGGTCTTCACGGCAGCGTGGTCGTAGCAATCGAGCTCGAAGGCGTTGCCGTAGGGATCCTCGAAGTAGAACGCGTAGCAGAGATCGTGATCGACCACGGACGCGGGCGTGATCCGCCCTCCACGCCCGTCGGCGAGCTCGCGCTCCGTAAGTCCTTCTGCGAACGCCACGAAGGCCGGAGCGTCCACCGCGAACGCCACGCCGATCTCGATCTTGAAGGTCGGGGTTCCCTCTCGGATCTCGAACAGCGCGAGACCCGAACCGCCCCCGTCCGCCGAAACGTGGAGGGGGCCGCCGTCGACCCGCGCCCACTCCTCGTATTCAGCGACGATCTCGAAACCCAGATTCTCGGCGTACCAGCGAGCCGCCTCGTAGCGGTCGGGAACCATCAGGTGGATGTGGTCGAGGGTTCCCATCTTGAAGTGGGTCACGGTTGGCTCCTTCCAGCAGTCGCTGCGAAATCACTTCCCCTTGAACTTCGGCGGGCGCTTTTCGAGGAACGCGCGCGGGCCTTCGGCGGCGTCCTCGGATGACATCACCGTCATGCCCTGCTGCTGCTCGATCGCGAAGGCCTCTGCTTCCGGAAGCATCTCGGTAGCGCGCAGCGTGGCGAGAATTGCCTTCACGGCGAGTGGGCCGTTCGCCGAGATGCGGTCCGCAATCTCACGTGCCTTCTCGAGCGCCTGGCCGTCGGGGACGACGTGGTTCACGAGGCCGAGCTGGTAGGCACGCTGCGCCGGCAGGTCTTCACCCGCGAGCAGCATCTCGGCCGCGACCGCATAGCCGATCTGGCGCCGCAGGCGCACCGCCGATCCCGCCATCGGGAAGAGGCCCCGCTGCACCTCGGTGACACCGAACATCGCGCTCTCGCCCGCCACGCGGATGTCGGTGCCCTGCAGGATCTCGGTGCCACCCGCACGCGCGAACCCCTCGGCGGCGAGGATCACCGGCTTGGTGGGGCGGTAGGTCTTGAGCCAGGCCCCGAAGATCAGCGCCGGTTCGCTCATGGCCCGCTTGATCCAAGGATTGTCGGCTGCGCCGGTGCGCATCTTGCCGATCTCGCCGAGGTCCATGCCGGCGCAGAACGTGTCGCCGCGGCCGGTCAGGATCGCGACGCGAAGCTCGTCGTCCTCGTCGAGCTGCACCCAGGCGTCATAGAGCCGGCACATCACCTCGCAGTTGACGGCGTTCTTCTTCTCGGGTCGGTTCAGGGTGACGATCAGGACGTGACCGTCCTTTTCGACGATCACGGCAGGGTCGGCCACGGCGATCTCCTCTCTGCACAGGCAAGCGGGCTCGAAAGAATAGACGAGAGACCGCCTACCGGCCGCCGGGGGAGCCCCCGGTGATAACGAGCACACCGGGCCCGGGAGGGGAGGTGGGGGCCGACACGGGTGGGACGATAGACCGCACTGCTTACCCGGCCTCGTCGGGAGGCGGCGGCACAGCGCGCCGGCGCAGTGCGACCCACTCGAGCCGGACGTTTTGCCACAGGTAGCGAAGCAGCCCCAGCGGCCGGGAGCGAAGCTTGCGAAGCACGAGCCTGCGCATGTGGGCCATCGAGTGCATCGGCGACTCGCGCTGCCCGTGGCCGGCGTGGAGGCCGATCTTCTGCACATCCACCGGCTCGACGGGCACCTCGAGGTTCAGCGTCTCGGTGCGCGGGAGCAGGCAGTCGTGGTCGTCGCAGGCCTGGTAGCGAACGGTTACCTCGAGGGTCACCGACTCCTGGTCCACGGGCCGGCACTCGGATACGAACCGCGACAGCGCATAGACGGGGATCTGCACGTCTACGGTGCCGCTCCAGATCGGAAGCGTGAGGCCTGCGGCCTCGAGGCGAAGCGGAGTCGTCGGAGGGTAGACGGGATCCTCGAAGACGATGCCGTCGGGGCCCCTCACCTCGACGGTCGTCGGCAGCATGCCCTCGGGCACGGGCTCACCGTAGATGTGCAGCCCCTCCCGCAGCTCGAAGCGAACGACGAGCCGTCGCATGGCTCCCTGCTTGAGCGAGCCATTGCCCCCGTGCAGAGTCGCGCTGACGCGGATCTCCTCGTCACCACCCCGGGCGCGGGGGTTGTCTTCGGCAAGCACGACACGTCCAAGCGCTGCGTCGATCAGGTTCTGCGGGCTGTCGCGCCGCTTGTAGGAGTCGTAGAAGAACTTGTCGACGACGACGCCATCTTCGTCGACCACGTAGGCGCCCGGGTAGGGAATGCCGGAGAGCGGGCCGCCGCTCCGCTCTGTCTGGGTGTTCAGGATTCCGAAGCGCCGGATGACCTCGGAGTCGATGTCCGACAGGAGCTTGTAGGGGACGTTCTCCAGCTTCGCGAACTCGGAGAGCGCCTGCTGATCGTCGTAGGAAATCGCGTAGAGCTTGATGTCGTTCTCAGCGAACCGCCCGAAGGCGTCGCGCAGCTCCACGAGCTGCGTCAGGCACGGAGGTCACCAGACCACGGATCGAAAGAAGACCACCGCGGCCTTCGAAGAGCCTCGATCCTCGTGGAAGCGCACGCTCGTACCGGTGTGATCGGGAAGCTCGAAGTCGGGCAGCCGCTCGCCGATCTCCGGGCCGGTGGGGTGACCCTCCGGAAGTCCGGCACGGCCCGGATGGCCGACACGGGCCGGGGCCTCCCAGCCGAGTTCGTCGAATTCGGTCGGCATGACCCGGGCAATCTAGGCAAGCGGCGCAGGACGTGGCAACACGTCCCGGGGCGCACGTGGGAGGGCATGCTGGAGCCATGGCCGGCAGCTGGACGACTCTCCGGAACTCGAGCCGCTCCGCTGACCCCTAGCGGCGGGGTCCTGCGCTCTGCATCAAGTCGCGAGCCGCCCGCCCGCAGCGATCCAGGCCTGGATCACCTGCTCGGCTTCCCGCGGGTTGTAGAGATCCTCCTGGTACGACCACAGGCCGTCCCCCGCATAGTCGAGGATCGTCACGCAACCGAAGCGATACACCTCGCCGGCATCCTTCGGATCGGGGAAGACCTGCCAGGGATAGAAGACCACGCGGCTTCCCTCGATGACGTGCCACGCGACCGGAAACAGCATCATCGGCACCGGCTTCATGACCTCGAGGATCGCCTTCCGGATGGCCTCGCGTCCCTCGAAGGTGCCGAGGTGGTGTTCGACCCAGAGCCCGTCTTCGCTGTGGAGATCCGCCCAGGCGTTCCAGTCTCCGCTGTCGCCGACGGCAAGGAAGTGCCGCCAGGCCTCCTCGACCTCTTCCCGCGCATGCTTCGCCATCGGGTCACGATACCTGAAGGACAGCGGGGGCGCGGCAGACTCTCGGGCGGTGCTGAACGGGCTCTCCCAACTGCTGCCGGGGCAGCGGGAGCTACCACTCCTGGATTTCGCCCCGCTGCTGCCGCTTGCGCGCTTCCAGCGCGCGCTCCATCGACTGTTCGCCCATGAACTCGAGATCGAAGTGGGCATCACTGCCGACGCCGAGAGCATCGAGCATGGACTCCGCGATCCGGATCGCATCATCGGCGGCGTCCTGTGACCAGATATTCGGGATCGACACCTGGATGTCGAGCCGGCCGTCTTCCCAGTCACCGGTTTCGGGAAGGACGAGCACTCGCGAGTCCGCGGCGGCGGCTTCTCGCACCGGATCCAGCGGGAAGGCCATCCACGGCGAACGCGGGCACGAGAGAACCACCCAGCACCTGGATCCGCTTCCGGAGCGGCGGAGCACGGTGAAGCGGACCCCTGAACCCCGGTGACTGACACACACGAGTGAGTCGCTCTCGTAGAGACGGATCAGCGACCGGAACCAGTGCCCGAGCATGGAGCGGTGGATATTCCGCTCCGGCCTCCAGAAGAGACTCGTGAGCAGATAGGCAGTCGCGAGGATCGCGACCGCCAATCCAAGCCAGGATAGAAGATCAAGCACACGCCAAGATACCATGCAGGGGCACTAGAGAAGGTGAAGGCAACCGTTGGCTCGCAAATCTCGGGATTGCGGACACTACGGCAACCGGTCACCGACGAAGCTGTTGCGGCCGCCGCGCACGCGAGATGCCGGTCGCCGCGGACAAGCCTGCGCCGATCGGGCTCGACTCTTCCGCGACTCTCCGGGAAATTCTCCGGCACGCGCAATGCGAGAATGCAACGACAGTGCAACAGAGCGACTGCTGCCGCATCGGGGAGTCGCTCACACAACTCCGGCCTCAGTCGTGTCGCTGGGCGCTGTACACGGCCGAGACCGGTCCTTCCGCTATCGGAGGAGCGCCACGATCTCGCCGGGTTGGCCGCGGAAGACGTTGAGGTCGACGGGCGTCTCGATCCCCGGGACCTCGCCCTGGTCGGTGTACTGCCAGAAGAGCCAGCTGGGATTCCGGCCGGCCGGCCGGAAGAAAACGCTGCGAATCCACACCGGGTACTCGTCGAAGTAACCGCTGATGACTCGCTCTTCGGATTCGGACGTGATGTAGAGGACAGGAGGCCGGCCCCAGGCTGCCTCGAGCCGACCCAAGAGCACTCCCAACTCGCGGCGGATGTCGTCGATCGACCTCCACGACTTGCAGTTGCCCGCAAATTCGACGTCAACGGCAGGCGGAAGCACGTCGAGCGCGGGAGAAATCACGTCGAGGAAGTGGTCGGCCTGGACGGCGCCCGGCGTGCAGAATGTGAAGAAGTGGTAGGCGCCCCGCGTGATCCCCGCATTGCCGGCTTCGCGCCAGTTCTCTTCGAAGCGCGTGTCGAGGTGATCGCCTCCCTCGCTGGCCTTGATGAACGCGAAGTGAATATCCGCCCCTGCCACTCGCAACCAATCGACCGCGCCTTGATGATGCGAGACGTCGATCCCACGCACTGGAAAGCGATCGATTCCGGGACGATTCCAGTGGATCAAGCCAACCACGACGAGAACCGCAATGGCCGACACCGACGCCAGCAGCCAGCGGGCTCCTTGCAACAATCGCGTGCTCCCCCCAGACGCCATGCTGCTGCTACCCGGCCGCCGTCGATTCGATCCCGAGCTTCCGCCGAGCCAGCGCGAGGCGCGCGGCGTCGAACGACGTCTGGCGGGCTGTGCAGTTCATTCGTTTCCTTCGGCCATCAGGATGCCACAGTCAGCCCGACCGGAGAGCCTTCGCGTAGGGGGCCAGGTCCATGCCCAGGGATCCGTACCGCGCTTCGACGGCCGCGAGGGTTTCGGGCGTCCAATAGGCGTGACCCGGGGCCGGGAATCCGAGAACGCAGCGCTGATCCACGCTGGCCCTCGCGATCAGGTGCTCCATCCCCCGCGACCGGCGATACATCGCCCACGCCCAGCCCGCCTGCAGGGTGCTGATCCACTCGCTGGCCGCCTTCCGAAACGTGAGGTTCTGGGCGAGCCGCCTAGCGCCGGGCCGCAGGGACGTGCCGCGGTGCCAGGTGTCGTGGCGATAGAAGAGCACCGTCCCGACGGCAAAATGGAGCGCCACCTCGCGCGGATACAGGTGCGTGGAGCGCCACGCCGCGACGTCCGGCGCTTCGCGCTCGAGATAGGCCTCGGCGGACGCACGGTCGTTCAGCCAGGGAAGTGCCCCGACGCCCGGTGTCCCGACAATCGGCCACACGTACGCGGGATCGTCGGGGCCCGTCCGCGGAACGACGGCCGTCGCCCCGCCGCTCTGCTCGAAGTCACTCAGGTAGACGAGGACCTCGACGGCCTCGGGGGAGTCCCACAGAGGCGGGTGGACGAGGCTGTGGTTCGGATAGTCGACGTGGATGCGCTGGTCGTCGTTGTCCCGCTCGACACCGGAGCGCCGGACCCGGCCGTACTTGGGCCACAGATCCGACTGGGACAACCGCAACTCGCGAACACCAACGCCGAGCAGCTGCGCGACGGCCGTGAGAAGCCGCAGGTGCAACGTCATCTCATTCACCGCGTCCGAGCGCGCCGGGAACTCCATCTGGTGGTTGCTCCCGAAGTCGTTCCAGGCCTCGGCTTCGGGGCTACCTGCCGCCGGAAACACCTCGTCCGCGTCGGCGAGCGTGCGTGCCAGCAGATCGGCCGGGAAGACGTCATCGACCACCACGAAGCCCTGCTCGCGCCAGCTGCAGATCTGCTCTTCCCCGAGAACACGCATCACGACACCCGAATCAGCAGCTGCCGGGTCCAGCGGAGCGGCGCCATGGGAGTCAACGCTACCACGGAAGCCATGCCGTCAGGCGATGCCCGACGGAGATGGCGAAGCCCGAAACAGCAACTCCGAGGCATCGAGGATGGAGAGCTTGCAGACCGGGTAGACGGCGACGTCCCGCATCGGGTCGCTACATGCCCTGGGGTTCGTGTCCGGCGGATCTCAGCTTCTCGAGAATCTCGGTCGCCTTCTGCTGCCCCCACTCGTTCCCGATGATCATCGTCTCGTACTGCACCTGCGGCATCTTCTTCAGCACGGCCTTGCCGATCGGCGACGTGTAGAACTCGATCATTGCAGAGAGCTCTGCCTCGGAGAAGTGCTGCACGAAGGGGACGAGCGAGAGCCGCACGATCTCGTCCGACGAGACACTGCCGGCGATCTCCGCCCAGAGTTCGTCTGGCACGGTCGGAAAGGCGGGCTTGAGCTGCGAGAGCAGGCTGGCTCCGGCCTCGGCCCCGATCTCGGACATGCCCGTGAGGTTCATCACCTCCAGCGCGAGAGTCTCGCGGCGCTTCTCGTCCGCGTGCACTGCGTTGGCGAGCCCGAGCGCGATCAGTGTGAGAGAGAGAACCTGAACCAGTCGCGTCACGCGAGCCTCCCGGCGCCCCGCATGGGCGCGAAAGCGCGCGAGTCTACCGTAGATCTCACCTCTCCCGGCGCTGGCAGACAGCGGGTCAGGCCGTGCGGCGCCACCGATCGAATCCGATGACCCCTTCGGCGGACGCGGTCAGCCCGGGACCCGATCGAAGCTCGCGCAACCTTCGGGCACGACATGAAAGCTCTGCCGGTCGCTCAAGTAGATGGCCGCCTGCGGTCCCTCGAAGACACTGGGATCGTCGAGCGTGCCGACCTTGATGAGCATCATGCCAGGGAGCGCCGGGGCTTTCGAGAGAAGGTGCGTCCCACACTCGCCGCAGAACTCGCGTGTCACCGGGTTGTCGAGGTCTTTGCGCTGAAAGGCCTTGGCGGCGCCCTGCGAATACGTGAAGCCGCCCTCGGCCATTCCCATCACCAGGTTGGGCGCGCCACCCGAGATGTACTGGCATTCGCGACAGTGGCACTGGATCTTCATTCCCGGATCGCCCGTCGCCTTGTAGCGAACCGCACCGCAGTAGCATCCACCTTCGACTTCCATCTCTCGATTCCTCCAATCGTTCGTTTCAACCGGGCTTCGCCTTACGCCCCCGGCTTCGCCTTACGCCCTCGCGTCCCCGCCCGTTGCTCGTTCAGCCATCACTCTGTTCACGGCCGTGTACTCCTCGCGCGAACCAACGCACGCTCGACTCGAGCATCTCGACGCCAACCAGGATCACGACCGTGATGAATGCCAGCGCGATCGCACTGGCGTACAGGCCAAAACCGATCGCAGCTCCGGTGGCCGCGAGTACCCAGACCACGGAAGCAGTCGTTACGCCCACGACGGTGCCTTCGCGTGAGAACATGACACCGGCCCCGAGGAATCCGACTCCAGTGACGAGCTGGCCCAGCACGCGAGTCGGATCCGCCTCTGGACCCGCGAGCGACGCCCCGAGCCGAATGAAGACGGCGGTCCCCAAGCAGATGAGAATGCTCGTGCGGACCCCAGCCGGCTTGCCCCGCACCTGGCGCTCCAATCCTACGACCCCGCCGCACAGGATGGCGACACCGACGCTGATCCAGAAAGATTCCGAGAACGGATCGAATGCGTTCAAGCGCGATCTCCAAGGGCGGTCGGATCTACCACCGGGTTGCGAGGGAAAGCTTCATCACGAGTGCGGACTCCGCGCTCTGCTGCTTGTACTCTCGTGTCGCGCGGATCTCACCGGGAACCTCGGAGCGGTCGATCGTCTCGAATCCGGCTGTGGCGAAGAACTCCGACGCACCCTCCGTGAGCAGGTAGAGATCGCACAGGCCGAGCTCGTGCGCTCGCGCGATGATGCTCTGGACCAGCGAGGTCCCCACACCCTTGCGCCGCCGATCCTGTGAAACAATGGCCGATCGGAGAAGGCCCGAACGAGCGCAGACCTCGAGGGCAATACCGCCTACGGCCTCGTGCCCGTCGAGCGCGACGATCACGTTCGAGAGCGGGAAACTCGAAGGCAACTCGGGAAGCCCGCTCTCTTGGTGGAGGGATCGGATGCGTTCGAGGTCTCGCTGTGTCGCTCTCCGGGTATCCATGCCAGGCGAAGCGGAGGGTAGCAGTACCTACAGCCAGTTCGTCCCGACCCCGAGTTCGAAATTCGTAAGAATCTTCTCGGCCGACGCGCCAACTGCGGACGTCCTTTCGCTTGCTACCCGGGGGGCTTCGAAAGCCGTCGGTGAACGTCCGCCTCGGACAAGCCGGATACGTCGAGCGTCTTTCGAGCCGATGTCCTGCCCGCAACGATTCGAGCACACGCCATCGGCACGCCCAGCGCATCGGCCACGATCTTCTCCACCGACGCATTCGCCTTACCACGCTCTGCAGGTGCTCTGACACGAACCTTGAGGGCTTCGCCGAGCCACCCCGCGATGGCATCACGCGACGATCCAGGCACGACTTTGACCCGCAATCTGATTGCCGTGTCTCCTCGATGCGGCCCGCGAGCAGTTGAACAGGCAGCCCGTTGAAGCCTGAAACGCGAAAGGATCCGCGGGCTGGGAGTCCTCGGCTTTCACGTAGTCGAGGCAACCACCGCGCCGCGGACCCCTTCGATGAGCATCTGGACTCCGATCACCGCGAGGATGATCCCCATCAAGCGGCTCACGACCTTGATCGCGTTCTGGCCGAGGAACTTCACCAGCGAGTCGCTGGCAATGAAAGCAGCCAAGGTCAACAGGCAAACGAGCGCCAAAGCCGAAAGGACCCGAACGATCTCCGGCAGCGTCGAGTCGGCGGCAAAGTTCATGGCAGTCGCGATCGTGCCAGGGCCTGCCAAGATCGGCAGCGCCAAGGGCGTGATGGCGACGCCGAGAGCGGCATCACGACTGCGCGAATTGTCTTCCGCGGTCGGGGTGTGCAGGCTCGATTGTTGCCCCTGCAACAGATGGTATCCCACGAGCCCCACGAGGATCCCACCGGCAATGCGAAACGCGGGAAGCGTGATACCGAACATGGCGAAGATCTCGCGGCCCAGGATCGTGAACAATGCGACGATCACGAATGCGACAAGAACGGCGCGCAGAGCGATTCCCCGCCGCGCGACTGCATCGAGGCCTTCGGTGAGCCCCATGAAGAGCGGTGCATTCGCAATCGGGTTCATGATTGCGAAGAAGGCCATAAAAACCGTAGTGAAGTGGCTGACCGAGGCGTCCATTTACTGCGGTATCGCGGAGCGGCGGTTCAGCCGCGCCCAAGGGCGCTGAACCTCAACGCCAGACCGCGGAGAACCGACGCCAGAACCGTACCAGAGTTTGTGAAGCCGGCCGCTAGGCTATCGGCTGCAACGGCTCGCGAAGCGGCAGGTTGATCGAACGCGAGCCAGAGTCGAGGCCGATCTCCTGACCGCCTGCTGGAGGTTGACCGCACCCCTACGGAATGGGCGCTCAGTCGAGGCGACCCCAACCTCCGAGGCGCGGGCTCAATCTCCGTCCCCGGCGAAGGGGCTTTGTTTCTCGCCCTTCGGCCCGAATCCCGTGTCAGCGAGGTGTTGCATGAACGCGCCTACTTGCTTCTGGCTGGGGGGTTCGGGGCCCGACATACGGCGAGCTACCTCCTCCTCGATCACCTCGGGCCAGACCTGCGGGAACAGATTTCCGTGCAGCCGATCGCCCGGTTCGAGGCCGTGCTCCCAGAGCAGGGGCATCGTGGCGTGGCGAGGTGCGAAGCGCACGTCGTCGCCACAGTAGCGGAAGGCGAGCGCTCGGCGATCGAGCTTGTTCGAGGCGTTCCCCGCGGAGCCGTGGCAAACGACGGGGCCGAACAGGAGCACATCCCCGGGCTCCATATCCCAACCGATCACGTCGTATTCGTCCCGATGTTCGGCGTAGTTGGGGGCCACCGGAAGATCCGTGTCCATCATGTACGCGTCTTTTCCCGGGGTGACGGCCTTGAAGCGCTGTTTCCAGAGATGCGATCCGCGCACGAACTCCAACCCGCTCGAGTTGCGCGTCACCGGGTCCAGCGTGATCCAGAATGACGCAATCTGAGAACCGCTGACCGGCCAGAACGGAATATCCTGGTGCCAGGGGGTGTCCACCGGGCATCCGGCCCGCTTTACGAAGAACTGCTCGTAGAAGAAGTTGACCGTGTCAGTCCCGAGCACCTGCTGGGCGAGCGCGGGAAGAGCCGAGAAGAGCGCAAGATCGCGGAAGGCGTCGTGGAGCTTCCAAACGAAGATGTCCCCGTGAAAACCCCGGTCTTCACGGTTGAGTGCCTGCTTCCCCAGGACCGAGAGCTTTTCGATCGCGTCTTCCAAGGCTTCGCGAAGCTCGTCGATAGTCGCCCGGTCGAGGAGGCCGCGGGCACAGACCGCACCGTCACGCTCGTAAGTCTCGAGTTCTTCCCCTGTGAAGAACCTCGACGGAACAGCCGGTTTGGGCAACGGGTTCGTCATCTTGCTTCTCCATCGCCGCAACTCGACGCTCGAACGTTTCTGCCGGGCCCGAGATGCCTTGTTGCACTGTAGGGTATCCGAGTTCCGCTACACGCAATCGCCGTCCGCCGCAGCTCCGCGTGGGCTAGCCTCTGGCGCTTCATTGCAAGACGCTAGAGCTGCCGCGGCGAGGATCAGCCGATGCCCGATCAGGAGTCAAGCAGCTCGCGATCCGCTCACAGCCTTCCCGCAGCGAACTCCGTCAGGAAGACCGCGTTCGCGTTGCTGGCGCTTCTAGGCATCAGCCTGATCTGTCTGGTGGTCGCTGAGATCGTGGCTCGGGCCTACGTCAGCGTGGTCGCCAAGAGGGGCAAGCTCTTCCGTCACGACGAAACATTGGGCTGGACGGTGCTGGCCGGTCTCGACTTCGCCCGGCGCAACGCCAGCGGCGGCATCTGGCAAGTCCGCACGAACCCAGGCGGTGGGCGTTCGCCACTCGAATTCGAAGACCCGGCGAAGCGACGCATCCTCTTGATTGGCGACTCGTTCGTCTTCGGGGAAGGAGTCGATGTGGAAGACCGCTTCGACATGCGGCCCGCGATGCAGCAGGACGGCTGGTCGAGTGTCAACCTCGGCGTCATGGGCTACGGGACCGACCAACAGATGATCACGGCTCGCTCCCACACGGATGCTCTGAGCGAGGGGGACGCCCTCGTCCTCGTCACCAACGGAGGCGACTTCATCGACAACCTCCGGCAATCCCACAGCGGTCGCGCAAAACCGTGGTTCGAGCTGCACGGGGACGAGCTGATCGAGCATGGGCCGGATGTTGGACTGCGCGAGATCCTGCGCGACAAGCTCTATCTGTGGGCTCGCTTCATGACGCTCCTCGAGGCCAACAAACCGGCCTACGAAGAGGAACGGCTGCAGCATTCCGGCGAGCTGTACCGCGCGATCGTGACCGCCGAGACCCGCGATCTACGCGCACGCGGTGTCGAGATCGTAATCGCCCACCACGCCACCGAGCCGGGGCGCTTCCCGCAGCTCCACGTCATCATGCAGCGCACGTTGAGACACATCTGCGCGCCCGAGGGCTTTACCTGCGTGGGTCTCGATCGCGACTTGAAGCATGGCACGGCCCCGCGGCTAAGTTATCTCGCCGATGGCCACTGGAGCACCGTGGGCCACGATCGGGTGGCAGCCACGCTGGGGCCCGCGCTCCACGAGATCCTGGATTGACGACAGGTCAGTCCGATGGCACCGAGGCACTTTCTTCGAGCGGCTTCCAGTGGAACAGGCCGTAGATCAGCGTCTGCAGCAGGTGATGTC
Organism: Myxococcota bacterium; assembly: GCA_046583095.1. Lineage (GTDB taxonomy): Bacteria > Myxococcota_A > UBA9160 > UBA9160 > UBA4427 > JAJDAN01. The sequence continues at coordinate 33,443 of JAYGDB010000193.1, forward strand.
CCATCGAACCTTCCGCCTGTTCGAAGAGCGGGCGCTTGACGAAGAACTCCGCGAGGTGTGCCGCAAGCGTGAGCCAGACGGCAACATGCCCCGCCGTCGAGATCCAGCCCGAACCGAAGATGACCGCCGCGCCGCCGCCGATCCAGATGACCCAAACACTGTATTTCATGGTCTCGCTCCCCTTGTCGAAAACTCCCCGATACTTGGACGCTGTTCGATCGTCGTGCCTAGGAAGCACAACGCCAGAACTCGCTGGGTAGGATAGTAGGAATTCTGCCAGATAGGCCCGAGCTTGCGGGCGCGCGCGTGCAAGTACCGGCAGGGGGCAGCTCAATCCAGCAATTCCCAACCTTCGGCTTCGATGCACGCGATCTCCGCATCGACGCCGTTCTTGCGCGAGCAGCGGCTCGCGGTGTCTCGCGCACGTACCGAGGGTGGGACCAGGACCTCCGGCTTCCCGAACACGAGCGGCCGTAGGACTCCGCGCCGATACACGTAGATCCAGCTGGCCTCATGTTCGAGGCATTCGTCCAGATCGGTCGCCGCGAACCGCAGGCTCATGAAGCCGCGAGTCGTCTCGCGAGTAGTTCGAAACTGCTCCCTACAGCGGAACTCGGCGCGCTCGGCTTCCGCGATCTTGGCCGCGCGCCGGTTGAAATCCAGGCGCCTGCCTGCCAGGCAGGGCGGGCCGGGACGTGTTCCCATCAGGTCGGCCAACTGGGCGCCGAGCGAGCGCCGGGCCTTCCACTCGCTCGCTCCGGAAGCTCCGCTGGCGCAGATTCTGCGAACTCGGGCATCGTCGCCGAGTTCGACCCGAACCAGCAGCGCCGCCGCATTCTCTTCGATCGCAGCCGAGAGATTCTGCTCGAACGCGAGAGCCTGGCTGTCCTCGCGACACGCCTGCGAGGGCAGGGGGGCGAGCTCTGCCAAGGGCCCGCAGCGCTCGGCGCGGGGGCCGCCGGACGAACCCTCGACGCAGGCCAGCCATGCCAGAGAGCAAGCCATCCAGGCCAACACGCGCACCGTCCTACGGTACCTCCTCGCGTTCACGCTCCGCCTCCCGCACCTGTAGGTACAACTGCAGTGCACGCATCGCGTGGCCCCAGTCGTCTCTCCGGCTCTCCTCGAGGTACCACAGCCCGGCCTCCCCGCTAGCGTTGCGCCACAGCCAGGCGACGACGTGCAGGTGATCCGCAACGATGGCGACGTCGTCGATCGCGCTGGCGACCTCGAGTTCGCTGTCGCCGATGTCCTCGGTAAGCCGTGCCGGGCGGTTGTAGGCCCCGTAGTTCGGAAAGCGGCTGGCCGCCACCTTGCGCAGCACTTCGAAGTTGCGCTCGGGAATCTCGGGCAGCTCGTCGGGCTCTTCGGGTGCCAGGCGCTGTCGCATCGCCAACGCGAGCCGGTCGAGCAGGTGGGCGAGCTCCGATTCATCCGCCACCGTCGAGCCACTTCCAACCTCCACCAGGTACAGGAACTCGTCGACGAGGTTCTTCAGTTCATTGTCCTGCACGCGAGTCTCCGGCGACGATACCCGCGGCGGCGAGCCAGTCGCTCAGCCGGCGGCCTGGGCGCCTCGAGCCGAGGCGGTCCTCGAAAGAAGCATCACGGCGAGCACACCGAAGAGCGCCTCGAAGGCGAATGCGCCGATGTTGTAGATGCCCGGTTCCGGATCGACGAGGATGCCGAGCATTCGGCCCGAGGCGAGACCCACGAACAAGAAGCCCAGCGCGAGCAAGACCGCGGCCTGCATCCCCGGTCGCAAGATGCCCAACAGCGCCAACAACCCGATCGCGGTCTGCAGGCCACCGTACATGGCGCGCACCTCGGTGGAGGCCACGCCGGTCGTCAGCACCATCCCCGTCTGCTCCGCCACCAGCGACGGTGAGACCAGGCACGCCAGTCCGTAGCCGACGAAGAGCAGGGCGTTCAACCCGAGGAAGATCTTCGTTGCCATTCTCACTCCTTCGAGAGCTGGACCACGTTGCCTTCGGGGTCGAGGATATCGAACTGGATCGACGAGTCCGACCAGAGACCCTCGTTCACGAAGCGGACTCCCTTTGCGCTCAGCTCGTCGCGCGCCGGCGCGAGCTCGTCGACGCGCAGAACGACCTTGGAGGGCGCGCCCCGGCGTGCCTCCGGCGGATCGCCGATCTCGATCCCGTCGCGCCACGGCGCGGAGATCGCGTGCAAGGCCAGTTCGCACTCGCCGCCGGTACCGAAGCGCTGCCATTCCTCCGGCGGGTACTCGCTCTCGAGCGGTGTGAGCCCCAGCACGTCGCGATAGAAAGAAATCATCGGCGCCATCTCCTTCGCGAAGATGATCACGCGCCCGACGCCCCGGATCACGATTCTCTCGGATCCAGCCGGAAGAACCAGACAGCATCCGGATCGGGCTCGCCGTCGCCCGGTGACAGTCCGTACTTGTGCCCCACTTTCTCGCCGAGCGATGCGATCAAGCTCATGTCCTTCACCTTGACGAGCTGGCGCGGGTAGAGCTTGCCGTCGATCCGCAGCAAGGCGCGGCCGTCTTCGAGGGCTTCGTGAGGCCACTGCTTCCAGAGCCGGAAGTTCGGGATGCCACACGGGATGTAGGCCTTCCCGTCCTCTACGACGACCCACACCGTCCGCGAGCGCGGAGGCTCGACGAGTTGGAACTCGATGGTCTTCACATCGGTCGCGAAGCTCCAATCGGGGACCGGCGTCGTTACCCTCTCGCCGCTGACGAGCGGCCCGCCCGAGAAGAAGCCCACGGGCCCGTCCGAGAAGCGACCCCAGACGAACAGGACGAGCAGGGCGGCGGCCAGCAGACCACCCAGTGTTCGAAAGAAACCTCTCATCATCGGACTCCTGTCGGTAGCGGCGTGCCTTCTTCGATGATGCCCGCCGAGGAAACGTAGAGGCTCTGGGACACGAAGCTCCGGGCATCCTCGGCCAGCGTGCGGCACAGGTCAGCTTTGAGAGCCCGCGCGGCAACGACGTCCGGCTCGTCACCGGGCGCCAGTGCGAGCACATCGATGACGTGGAGGGCCAGCTGCAGCTTGCCCTCGTCTGCGAGCGCGCGCGCGCGATCGAGCACGGCCTCGCGATCGGCGATCGCCGACAGCACAGCGGCACCGGCCTCGTCGGGGTGTGCGGGATGCAGGTTCGTCGGGTTGCGATCCCACCAGCCCGTCTCGGCACGGAAGATGTCGCGCACGATGTAGTCGCGATCGCCGTAGAGCGGGCGCATCCACGGCTGCTCGAAGAGTTCCGGCGGGTAGTCGAGCGCGTGCAGGATCTCGACGACGCCCATACCCGCGTTGATCCGTTCGACCACGCTGGCCCGCAGCCACCGGAGCGCCGCGGAGGTCTTGGTGAGGATCTCCTGGATGCGCTCACGCCCGTCGATGGCCGGGCCGAACTCCATCACCAGCAGCTCCGGGTCGAGGGCCGCGAGCCGATCGAGGGTATCGGCCCAGCGGACGGGGTCTCGCAGCGAACGCAGCGGCGTACCGACGTTCGGGATGCTCGGGGTCACTGCCGCTCCCCCGTAGAGGATCTTCTGCTCCGGCAGCCAGCAGACGATCGCGTCGTCGGTCTCGCTCGGCGCCCACAGCAACTCGACGGTGCGGTCGCCCGTCGTCAGGGTCATCGCGTCCCCGAAAGTCTCGCTGGGCATCTCGAGGAAGAGCGGCCCGCCGACGCTGCCCCGGGGCTGCCGGAATTGCAGCTCGACGAAGAAATTCTGCAGGCCCTCGGTTTCCCGGTAGCGGCGCCAGCGGCGTACCAGGTTCTCGTGGGCGATCACGCGGGGCGGAGGGTCGCCGCGACGCTCGGCGTCCTCGATCCACGTCGTGACCGCGTTGTTGTATCCGAGGTGGCCGTGGCTGTACGCGATTGCGAAGACCGGCGCGTCGGTGATCTCGCGGAGCCGCTCGATCATCTTGCCGGCCTGCCGGGGCGAGACGCCGGTATCGAGTTGGAACACGCCCCGGTCGGTCTCCACCGACAGGGCGTTCCCCATGCCACCAACGATGTGAACGCCTGGGGCGAGCGTTCCGATGAAGGACGGCGCGGTGGTCGGATTTCCGACGTGCGCGTTCGGAAGCACGCTTCCGGTCTTCTTCGGCGCCTGCTTCCGGGTAGTCATCGCGAGGCGCCGCTCAGCCCCGACGCCGCAGCTTGACGGCGGTCCCGTACGCGAGCAGCTCGGCCGATCCCTGCAGCACCGCCGACGTGCTGAAGCGGTTGCACACGATCCCGTCGGCGCCGAGCGCCTGCGCCTCTTCGTGATCATGCCGGGCATATCGCTGATATCGGCGACGTAGACGGCGTGATGCTGCTCGAGGTAGCTCGCGCTCTCGTGGTCGAGCAACTCCCGGATCAGCGCACCGCCCTGCATCTCGCGGGCAAAGAGGATGACGCGGGTGCGCTCGTCGATCGGGCGCGGCACCTCGTTCGGGTCGAGCAGGGTGGCGGGCGCGATCCGCGACCCCACCTGCAGTGCCGTCGCGGGCACTGGCTGCGATGCGCAGGCTCCGGCCAAGAATCAGCCGCATGCGAGGAGTAACAGCGGGGTGGCGCGTCGCATGAATTTCATCATGCCCGGATACTTGCACCGGCGCGCGCCAACTGCCACGTTCGCGCCTCGATGGCAGAGCAGGCCCGCACGGTGGCCGAAATCGACTGGCAGGCCTGGACGCCCAGCGAGTATGGAACTCTCTGCTTCGTGATCCGCGACGGCCGGATTCTCCTGATCCGCAAGAAGCGCGGCTTGGGTGCGGGCAAGATCGTCGGCCCGGGAGGCCGAGTCGAACCCGGCGAGACTCCGCTGGCTTGCGCGATCCGGGAGGTCCAGGAA
>JAYGDB010000216.1:0-8331 GCA_046583095.1 Myxococcota bacterium
GCAGCTGCAGCCGCTGCTCGTCTACATGGTGGAGACGATGGATCAGATGGCCTGGGTGCTCTACGCGGGGGTGTTCATCGCCATGGGCTTCGGGATTGCCAACGTGCTGTTGATGTCGATCTCCGAGCGAACGCGCGAGATTGGTGTGATGATGGCGGTCGGGATGAAGCCCAGGCGGATGGTCATCTCGATCGTCCTCGAATCGATGATCGTGACGGGCCTGGGCTTGGCCCTGGGGTTGGGGGTCGGCTTCTTCTGCGTCTGGCTCCTGCGGGACGGAATCGATCTCAGCCTGTGGGCGGACGGACTCGAATCGCTCGGCGTCGGCGCAGTCATCGTGCCCGTGATTCGAGCCAACGATGTGGTGGCACCACTCGTGATGGCATCGGTCGCCGCGCTGCTGGCCAGCACCTGGCCCGCCGTGCGGGCGGCGGGCCTGCGGCCCGGGGAGGCTCTGCGGCATGTCTGAGCCGTTGATCGCCGAGGCCAAGGGGATCCGGAAGCTCTACGACACCCGCGGCGTCAAGACCCTGGCCCTCGACGGAATCGATCTCGCCGTTCAGGCCGGGGAGTTCAGCGCCCTGGCGGGCCCCAGTGGGTCCGGCAAGACGACTCTTCTGAACATCCTGGGCGCCCTGGATGCGCCCACCGAAGGCACGGTCAGCATCGAGGGACGTGACCTCGGCCCGCTCTCCCCCGCGGAGCTCTCGGATCTGCGGATGCACAAGCTCGGTTTCGTGTTCCAGGCCTACAACCTGATCCCGGTCTTCACGGCCCGCGAGAACGTGGAGTTCGTGATGGAGCTGCAGCAGGTGAGTGCGGCCGGTCGCAAGCAGCGCGCCCTGGAGGTGCTCGAAGAGGTCGGGCTCGGCGGCCTGGGAGACAAGCGCCCGCTCGAGATGAGCGGAGGTCAGCAGCAGCGTGTGGCCGTCGCGCGCGCCATCGTGGCGCGCCCCGCGATGGTCCTGGCCGATGAGCCCACCGCGAACCTCGACTCGGAGACGGCTGCGCGCCTGCTCGAGCTGATGGAGCAGCTCAACCGGACTCACGGCATCACCTTTCTCTTCTCCACTCACGACCCGGCCGTGATGGAAGCGGCGCGTCGTGTCGTTCGGTTGAGAGACGGACGCATCGTCTCGGACGAAGCCAAGGGAGAGACGTGAGACGAGCCGGTTTCGCGGCTCTCTTGCTCGCCCTGGCAGCAGGCCCGTCGAGCGCCACCGAGCTCTGGAGCCGTGGAGACGCGCGAGTGGCGTTTACGGGCTCCGTTCGCGACCTCGTAACGATCGGGTCGCAGACCGACGAGGATGATTTCTTCGCAGCGGTCGTCCAGGACCTGATGGCCCTCGAAACGCGGTGTGTGCGGGCGACCGAATTCGCCGACTGTCCGGCCTTCGACACCATCGGCGAGAAGAACGCCTGGCAGAACCTCACGCGACTGCGCGCCCGCCTGGATGTCGATTTCACGTCCTATCTGCGCGCGGTCGTCGTCTACGACAACGAAGTGTCGGTGGGGATCCTCGACACCTTCGAGGGTGCACTGGGTCGCTCCATCGCGACGGGCGACCTGGTCGATGCCGAGGCGACCCTCGTGGACAAGGATCGGGTCGCGTGGCGCCACTTGCTCTACCGGGGATTCGTCCAGCTCGAGACCGAGCGCTTGGATGTCAGCATCGGTCGCCAACGGATTGCGTGGGGGGTTGGCCGGTTGTGGAACCCGATCGATCGCTTCAACGCGATTCCGCCCCTCGCGACCCAAGCCGGGCAGTCGCGAGGAGTCGACAGCATCGACGCCAAGTGGTCCTTCGACGGGTTCAGCTTCCTCGAGGGGGTCTACGCGCCGGGTTCGAACCGCGACCGCGCACGCTACGCGCTTCGGCTGCACGGAGTCGCGTTCGACTCGGATGTCTCCCTCATGGGTGGAGTCTTCGAGAAGGCGCCAACGGTCGGCCTGGACTTCGCAAGGAATCTCCGAGGCGCCGCGGTGCGCCTCGAATTCGTCTACACGCGCCCGCACCAGAAGGTCTGGAAGCTCGGCTGGAGCCGGCCCAAGAGGCTGGACGACTTCGTTCAGGTCGTCGTGTCGGCCGACTACACCATTGATTTCGCGGATGGCATCTACGTCCTGATCGAGCACCTGTACAACGGCAACGCATTGGGATTCGGCCGGGGACGCGCCGGAACGCTTCTGCCCTTCTTCGAGGCGTCGGACACCCCGCCCGACCCGGACGTTGCGCTCATTCCCGGGCCGTATGCGGTGGCCGGTTCGTCTGCGCTCTTCGGCTCGAGCCGAGTCGTGACCAGCACGAAGAACCAGACGGGATTCATGTTGGGCGGCGAGATCACACCCGAGTTGAGGCTCGACCTGCTGACGATCTACGACTGGAACGGCGAGAGTGCGGCATTCTTTCCCTCGCTGAAGTACTCACCGCTGGCAGCCCTCGAGGTGACGCTCGGGGTCCAGACCTTCGTGGGCCCGCGCCTCTCCCAGTTCGGTGATGCGGAAACCTTCGTCTATGTGCTCGCGGACGTCTTCTTTTGAGTAGCATCCGGGAATGACGGAGACTCCCGATTTCCAGACCATCCGCTACGAGCAGCCCGCCGACGGCGTGGCGCGAATCGTTCTCGATCGGCCGAAAGTGCGAAACGCGCAGAACAAGGCGATGACGTACGAGCTGAACACCGCCTTCGATCGCGCTGCCCTCGACCCGGAGGTGAAGGTCATCGTGCTGGCGGCGGATGGTCCCCACTTCTCCTCCGGTCACGACTTGAGGGACCGGTCGCCGATGTCGGACTTCGAGCCGGTTGGCACCTGGGGTGAGTTCGAGAAGCCCGGGGCCGAGGGGTACATGGCCGTCGAGTACGAGATCTACCTCGGCATGTGCTGGCGCTGGCGAAATCTGCCGATTCCGACCATCGCCCAGGTGCAGGGCAAGACGATCGCGGGCGGCCTGATGCTGATGTGGGTCTGCGATCTCGTGATTGCCAGCGACGACGCCACGTTCTCGGATCCGGTGGTGGCCTTCGGGGTGAATGGGGTCGAGTATTTCGCGCACCCTTGGGAACTCGGCGTCCGCAAGGCGAAGGAGATGCTCTTCACCGGGGAGAGCATTGGAGCCGAGGAGGCGCGTCAACTCGGGATGGTGAACCGCGTCGTGCCTCGCGCTGAGCTCGCCGACGAGACCCTGCAGCTCGCCAGCAAGATCGCGTCGCGCCCAAGCATGGGGCTAAAGCTCGCCAAGCAGTCCGTCAACCAAGCGCAGGACGCCCAGGGATTCTGGACCGCGCTCCAGGCCGCGATGTCGCTCCAACAACTCGGCCACTCGAACAACGCGCAGGTGCACGGAATCGTCGTGGATCCGGCAGGTGCCGAGATCATCCGGAAGGAAGCGAAGGGCGAAGCGTAGCGCGCGGTGAGTGTGAGCCGCGGACGCGGCCACGCTGTCGATTCGGCAAGTGTTCCAGCTCGAGCTGAGCTTCGAGGAGAGCGTGAATGTCGAGCTTCAACGCCGGTGGTGTCCGGATCGCCTACGAGGATCAGGGAGACGGCGCACCGATCATCCTCGTCCACGGATTTGCCGCGAGCTTCGAAACGAACTGGGTGGCTCCCGGGTGGGTCGATCGGTTCGTCGCTGAGGGGCGACGCGTGGTGGGTCTCGACTGTCGCGGCCATGGGGCCAGCGAGAAACCCCACGATCCCTCCGCGTACGCAGCAGAGGTAATGGCCCAGGACGTGATCGATCTCGTCGATCATCTCGGGATCGAGCGTGCCGATCTGATGGGCTACTCGATGGGCGGCATGATCGCGACACAGCTCCTCGCGCGGCACGGAAGCCGGTTCGATGCGGCGATCCTGGGGGGGATCGGCGCATCCCCTCGGCCGGGGCAGGACCGCAGCGAGATCGCAGCGGCGCTCGAGTCGCCGGATCGGGATGCCGGCAAGACTCCGACCGCCAACGCGTTTCGCGCGTTTGCCGAGGCGAGTGGGAACGACCTGGTCGCCCTCGGCGCGATCATGCGTGCCGAGCGGCCGCCGGTCGAAGACGAGGCGCTCGCCCAGATCGAGAACCCCGTGCTGATCGCGGTGGGTGAGAAGGACACGCTGGCCGGCGATCCCCGGGAGCTTCAGAGGAAGATCCCGGGGGCCGAGTTGGTCGTGGTGCCCGATCGAGACCACCTGACGGTGGTCGGGGATCCCCACTACCAGGAGGCGGTGGTCTGCTTTCTCGCCGAGCAGGCGCGGTAGAATTCGAGTCGGCGCTCTCGCCATCTCGAGCCGAAGGAGTCGCTCCATGGCCATGCCTCTCGACGGAATCCGCGTCATCGACTGGACGATCTGGCAACAGGGGCCCGTCGCGACCACGCTGCTCGGCGATTTCGGGGCGGACGTGATCAAGATCGAAGAACGGGTCGGTGGTGACCCGGGTCGCGGCATCGTGAGTATGAGCGGCATCGACCTGGGGGACCGGCCGAACTTCTACTTCGAGGCCAACAACCGCAACAAGAGGAGCCTCACTCTCGATCTCAAGCAACCCGAGGCCGTCGAGATCGTCCAGAAGCTCGTGGCCGGCGCGGACGTCTTCGTGCAGAACTTCCGCAAGGGCGTGGCGGGTCGGCTGGGGCTCGACTACGAATCCCTGCGCGCCCATAACGACCAGCTCATCTACGCCAGCGCGACCGGCTACGGGCCGGAGGGCCCGGACAGCAGCGACCCGTCCTTCGATCAGCTCGGTCTCGCGCGCTCGGGGATCATGACGGCGGTCGGCGAGCCCGACATGCCGCCCCTGGCCGTCGCCGGCGGCGTGGCGGACCAGATGGGCGCGATCATGCTCGCCTACGGTGTGCTCGCAGCGTTGGTCGCGCGCGAGCGCTTGGGAGTGGGCCAACAGGTCGACGCCTCCCACCTCGGCAGCATGATGATGCTCCAGGGATTGTCGGTCTCCGCGCGCCTGATGATGGGCTTTGCGCTGCCACGAACGCCGCGCTCTCGCGCGGGAAACCCTCTCTGGAACCACTACAGATGCCAGGACGACCAGTGGTTGTCGCTAGGAATGCTGCAGCCGGATCGCTACTGGGCCGACTTCTGCCGAGCGGTCGGTCGACCGGAGATGGCCGACGACGAGCGATTCGCGGAGATGAGCTCTCGTTCGCAGAACGCAGAGGCGGCCGTCGCGCTGCTGGACGAGATCTTCGCCTCGAAACCGCGCGACGAGTGGATGAAGATCCTGCGGGAAGGCGAGGGCGACTTCATCTTCACGCTCGTCAACAACGTCAACGACCTACCCGACGACCCCCAGGTCCAGGCGAACGACTACATCGTCGACTTCGACCATCCCCAGCACGGGACGATCCAGATGCTCGGGATGCCCGTCCGTCTCAGCGAGACCCCCGGCAGCATCCGCTCTCCGGCGCCGGAGTTCGGGCAGCACAGTGAAGAGATCCTGCTGGATCTCGGCTACGACTGGGATGCGATCAGCGATTTGCGGAAGCGCGAGGTGATCTGACTCCAGTCGCCGAGCCGGCCAGTCAATTGCCGGAGCCATCGGCATGTTCGCCGCTGTCCACGGACGGCTGCCTGTCCCACAGGCGAGCGAGCCGATCTCCAGCCTCCCAGGTCAGGTAGGCGAGCGCGATGGCCACTACCAGCGAAGTGAATACCACTAGAACCGCCTGCGGTGCGCGCCAGACGCCTTCCAGGACCACGAAGATGTCGTCGGAACGCAGAGGGTGCCAGGCTTCGCCGAGTATCCGGGTGACGAGGATCGACCCCATCTCGTAGTAGTCGCCGGGCAGGTTGTAGAAGGGCGCGAGGCCGAGGACGACCGCCGGTCCGAAGAGCAGCGGTCGGCTGGCACGACCACAGGCCCGCAACAGCGGCACGCCGATCAGAAGCGACAGCGCGTAGGGCAGGGCGTCCGTCGCGAGATAGACGAGATCCGAGCCGTGGGTGTCGAATCCCGAGAGTCGCCCCGCATACTCGCCGCCGGCCCGGACGAACGGAAACACCTCGGCGAGGATCGCGCCGCCGAACTGGGTCTGGATCTCGAGAGTCGTCACGCTGCCGCCCGTCGCCGTGCAGCCCAGCACGTGCAGTAACTCGTGGATCGGAACGTACAGGTACGACGCGACTACCAGGGAGAGCAGGGCGACGACCCAGTGGACTCTTCGGTCGTCCCGGACGATCCGCTCGAGAAAGTCGACTGTGGCGTAGAAGGGGCTGGCCAGGAGCCCGCGAGGAACCGGCTTCGTCTCGGCGTCTGTCACCACCTCTCTCCAAACGGTCGCAGGTCGAGCTCGAAGGTCCAGGCCGAGGGGTCCTGCTGGGTGAGGAACCAGACCGCTTCGGCGATCTCGCCCGCCTTCAGGAAGAAATCATCGGGTCGGTCCTGAAGCATTGCCCGAGTGCGCGGGATGTCGATTACGCCGTCGATGATTACGTAGCAGACGTGGATCTTCTCGGGGCCGAGCTTGCGCGCGAGGGATTGGGCGAGCATCCGCTGGCCAGCCTTCGCCGAAGTGAACGCAGAGAAGCCCGCGCTGCCCTTCAACGACGCCGTGGCCCCGATCACGACGATGTTGCCCCCGCCGGCCGCGCGCATGTCTGGTAGGACACTCTTCGTCGCCTGGAAGAGGCCGCCCGTATTGATCTCCCAGGCGTTGCGGAAGTTCTCGAAGCTGAGGGCGTCGATGTCTCCGAAGACGGCAGACCCGGCGTTGTAGACCAGGGTCGTAATCGGGCCCAACTCTTCGCGGATTTGGGCGAAGACGTCTCCAGGGGCTTCGGGTCGCGAAGCGTCGTACTCATACGATTTCGAGTTCGGGATCTCGGCCGATAGCTTCTCGAGCCTGTCCAGGCTCCGGGAGCAGAGCGCCACTCGATGTCCCGCTTCGGAGAAGCGCCGCGCGAAGGCGGCTCCGTTTCCGGGTCCGACGCCGACGACTGCACAGACGGGCAGACTCATCTCATTCTCCTCGATGGATCATCGACGCTACCGCACCAGGCCCGCTACCGTCGTCCATCGATGGAATTCCTGCCTGGCTTCGCCTGGCCCGTTCCCCGCGCATTCGCGTCGGCGGTTTCGGCCTGCCGCTTCGAGCAGGGCGACGTCCTCTTCGATGCTGCGGATGCCTACGGGACGTGGAAGGCGGGCCAGAAACGCAAGGCACGCTTTCACGTCCAGGTGTTCGATCCCCCGCGAAGCTCCCGATCGCTTCCCCGCGAGGCCGATGGCAGCCGATTCCTGGCGAACTGGTCGTCCCCACTGACCTGCGAGGTGGGAGACCGACAGGCGTCGACCACGGAGGTCGTGCAGTCGACCCAGGGGCGCCTGTTCACGTGTCTGTGGCGGGGCGATCGCCGCCTGCTGCGTGACGTCCAGCCGGGCGAGGCAGACGATCTGCCCGTTCCGGGCGTTGCGCGTGATCTGCAGAAGCACCTCGAGCCCACGGTCGCCGGGCTACGGGCGATCTCCAAGGCTGGCGAGGCCGGTACCTGGTTCGTTTCGGTCGTGGACGTGTCGAGCGAAGCATCGCTCGCCAAGGCGCGGAACGTCGAATCGGCACTGTCTGCTGGCTACGCGGTCGAGATTTGCGACCGATCTCCTCACGAAGCCGGTGTTCCGGCTGGAGACAGCTACCACCCAGCGCTGCGGGTTCGGGGAGTCTGGGTCGAGGAGAAGAACGCCGAAGTCGTACACGGCCATCTCAAGCTGGCCCTCTACGGCCCTGCGAAGTCGGGTCCGGATCGTTTCAAGCTCGAGCGGCACGGCCTGCTCGTGGGTCCCAGCGAAACCACCGACTAGTCGGCGAGTCTGCCTGAAGCCGGGGGTCTACTCGGCCCGGATCGTTGCTTTCTCGATCTGCAGCGGATCCTTCAGGTTCGGCGAGTCTCTCGTGCGTCGGGCTTCGAGCTTCTTGACCGTCTTCATGCCCTCGACGACCTCTCCGTAGATCGTGTGCTTGTCATTGAGGTGCGGTGTGGGCTTGAAGGTGATGAAGAACTGGCTTCCGTCGGTTCCGGGACCGGCGTTCGCCATGCTGAGCAGGCCCGGCCGGTCGTGTCTGACACTCGAGTCGAACTCGCCCGCGAAGCGGTAGCCGGGGTTGCCACGTCCATTCCCGAGCGGGCAGCCGCCTTGGGCCATGAAGCCCGGGATTACGCGGTGGAACGAGGTCCCGTCGTAGAAGCCGAGGCGAGTGAGGTAGATCAGGCTGGAGACGTGCATCGGGGCGATGTCGGGCATCAGCTTGATGACGATCTTGCCGACGTTCGTCTCCACGTCCCAGAAGTAGGTCTTGTCGTCGAAGGCCACCTCGGGCGGCTTCGGCAGC
>JAYGDB010000012.1:0-13190 GCA_046583095.1 Myxococcota bacterium
GCATGCCCAGCCGCGAACGCATCCGACGAGTGCGTTCTACGCGGTCGGCCGGGCGGCGACCGAGCCGCGGCCGCAAAACCCGTTTCGAACTAGGGGTCTAGCTGCGGCTAGCCCCGTGCCTCTCGGTGTGGCACCGCCGCATCAGATTGCGCTCTGACGGAACTGCTCGGCCCGCGCAAGCGAACCGCGCAGCCATCGCTTCCAGGATGCACCGAAGACTGCACGCGACTGCACCGGGTTGGGCGCCATGCCGGAGGAATGCGCTGCTTCGGGAAGCCCCGGCTCGGCCGAGCCGGTCCGCCGCAGAATCATACGCACCGGAGGCTCGATCGGGGCACGAGACCGCACGCTTCGGCGCGCGCGCCGCACGCGTAGAGGTTCACTTCGACGGTTTCGATCGACGCGGATGCGGGCTCCGGGCGGCCGTCGCGGGAGGCTACCTCGAACACGCCCGGGACAGGTATCTCGACGCCGACGGTGACGCTGAGATGACGTGACCCGGCAGACCCGAGCAACTCGAAAGGCGATAGACTGCGGCCGTGTTCGCCGAACGACGCCAGCGTGTGCTCGACGCCATGGGGCCCGATGCGGTCGCCATCCTGCTCGGCGCGTCACTTTCCACCCGCTCTGGCGACACCGACTTTCCCTTCCGACAGGACAGCGACTTCTGGTACCTGACGGGCTTCGATCATCCGGACGCAGTGGCCGTTCTCCGCACCGACGGGGGCCCGGGCTTCACGCTCTTCGTGCAGCCGCGAGACCGGGCCGCCGAGACCTGGACGGGGATCCGCCCCGGCGTCGAGGGGGCGAAGGAGGAGTACGGCGCGGACGAAGCGTTCCCGTGCGGCGAGTTGATCGACAAGCTGCCCGGAATCCTCGAGCGTGCCAAGCACGTCCACCACGTGCTCGGCCGTCGGCCGGAGGTTGACCAGAAGATCTTCGCGATCCAGGAGGAGCTTCGACTGCGCACGAAGCTCGGCTTCGCGCCGGCTGCAAATCTCGTCGACCCGCGCCACATCCTGCACGAGATGCGCCTGTTCAAGGAGCCCGCGGAACTCGAGCGAATGCGCCGCGCTGCAGCGATCTCCGCGGAGGGCCACGAGCGGGTCGCCGCGATCGCGCAGCCCGATAACTTCGAGTACCAGCTCGAGGCCGAGCTGTTGCACGTCTTCCGCGGCCGCGGAGCGAGCGGCCCCGCCTACGCGTCGATCGTCGGCGGCGGCCGGAATGCCGCGATCCTCCACTACACGGAGAACGACAAGCCACTTCTCGAGGACACGATGGTCCTCGTCGACGCAGGAGCCGAGTTCGAGGGCTATGCGTCGGACGTGACGCGCACCTATCCGGTCGGCGGCCGCTTCGCCGGCCCGGGCCGCGCCGTCTACGAGGTGGTTCTTGCCGCCCAGGAGGCCGCCATCGCGGCCTGCAGGCCCGGCGCGACCCTGCCCGAGGTCCACAAGATCGCGGTTCGCAGCCTGATCGAGGGCATGCTGTCCCTGCAGCTCCTCGAGGGCACCGTGGACGACCTCTTCGCCGAGGAGAGCTACAAGCCCTGGTACATGCACGGCACCAGCCACTGGCTCGGACTCGACGTCCACGACGTCGGCGTGTACGCCCACGGCGAGACACCCCGGAAGCTCGAGCCCGGCATGGTCTTCACTGTCGAACCGGGTCTCTACGTGCGCGAGGACGACGAGAATGCACCGGAATCGCTTCGTGGAATTGGCGTGCGGATCGAAGACGATATCGTGGTCACCGACGACGGCTTCGAGAACCTGAACACCGCCATCCCGAAGGCCATCCCGGACGTCGAAGCCTGGATGCGCAGCGGACGCTAGGAGCCCCCCTGCATGCCCGACATCGAGTCCCTCCTCCAGGAGAAGCGCGTCTTCAAGCCCAAGCCGGAGTTCACCCGGCAGGCGAACTGGAACAAGAAGACGATCGCCGAGTACCGGAAGCTCGGAGCCGAGAATCCCGAGCGTTTCTGGGCCCAGATGGCGAAACAGAACCTCACCTGGTTCAGCCCCTGGAAGAAGGTCCTGCAGTGGAAGCCCCCGTTCGCGAAGTGGTTCATCGGCGGGAAGCTGAACGTCTCCTACAACTGCCTGGACCGACACCTCGAGGGTGAGAACGCCTGGCGGCGCAACAAGGCCGCGATCATCTGGGAGGGCGAGCCCGGCGACAGCCGGGTGATTACCTACGCGGAACTGCACCGGGAGGTCTGCAGATTCGCGAACGTGCTGAAGGGACTCGGTGTGCGAAAGGGAGACCGGGTATGCCTCTACATGCCGATGGTGCCCGAGTTGGCGATCGCGATGCTCGCGTGCACGCGCATCGGCGCACCCCACAGCATCGTCTTCGGGGGCTTCTCGGCGGAAGCCCTGCGTGACCGAATCAATGACGCAGACGCGAAACTCGTCGTCACCGCGGACGGTGGCTTCCGCAAGGGTGCCGCCTTCCCGTTGAAGCCGACCGTCGACGCGGCCCTCGACGGCTGTCCGGGCGTCGAGAATGTCGTGGTCGTCGAGCGCATCAAGGACGGCGCCGCAATGAAGGGGGGCCGGGACCACCATTGGCACGACCTGATGGCAGACGCGAGCAGCAAATGCGCACCCGCCAAGCTCGACAGCGAGCACCCGCTCTTCATCCTGTACACCAGCGGCACGACGGGCTCACCGAAGGGCATCCTGCACACCACTGGCGGCTACCTCACCCACGCCACCACCACCTTCAAGGCGATCTTCGACGCCAAGGACGAAGATATCTACTGGTGCACCGCCGACATCGGCTGGATCACCGGTCACTCCTACGTCGTCTACGGACCCCTCGCGAGCGGCGCCACGACAGTGATGTACGAGGGCGTGCCGACACACCCCGCACCCGACCGCTGGTGGGCGCTGATCGAGAAGTGGGGTGTGAACATCTTCTACACCGCGCCGACGGCGATCCGAACGTTCATCCGCCTCGGCGACCAACTGCCGAACGGCCGCGACCTGTCCTCCCTGCGGCTGCTGGGCAGCGTCGGGGAGCCCATCAATCCTGAAGCGTGGATGTGGTACCACCGCGTGATCGGCAAGCGACGCTGTCCAATCGTCGACACCTGGTGGCAGACGGAGACCGGCGGAATCATGATCACACCGCTGCCCGGTGGCGTCGAAACGATGCCGGGCTCCGCGACGCTTCCCTTCCCCGGCATCGACGCCGCCATCTACGACGAAGACGGCAACGAAGTTCCGCCGGGAGACGGCGGCTTCCTGGTGCTCCGCAAGCCCTGGCCGGGGATGCTTCGGGGCATCTGGAACGACCCGGATCGCTTCCGGGAGACGTACTGGTCGAAGTACGGGGACACCTACCTGGCCGGCGACGGCGCCCATCGTGACAAGCGCGGCTACTTCTGGATCATGGGCCGGATCGACGACGTGATGAACATCTCGGGCCACCGGATTGGGACGATGGAGGTGGAGAGCGCGCTCGTCTCGCACCCGAACGTCGCAGAAGCGGCGGTCGTCGGGCGCGAGGACGAAATCACGGGAACGGCCATCGTCGCGTTCGTAACACCGACCGGAGGAACCGAGGCCGGAGACACGCTCTCCCAGACCCTGCGCGGCCACGTCAGCACGCAGATCGGCGCCATCGCGCGCCCGGCAGAGATCCGCTTCACGGACGCTCTGCCAAAGACGCGCTCGGGGAAGATCATGCGGCGGCTCCTCCGCGACATCGCCTCCGGCAACGAGTCGACCGGAGACACCAGCACTCTCGAGGACTTCAGCGTGCTCGCCAAGCTTCGAGAGTCGGACGACAACTGAGATCGATCGCCCCGTCGCCGACTGCGGGTATAGATTGCGAGAACGCGTGCGGTTTCAGCGGAGCGCTGGGTTCCCGTGACGCCCGACGAACCAGCGGCCCGAGACATCCCGGGTGAGCTGGACGCTGCCGCCCAATTCGGGGAGGCCCTCGGCCAGTTCTTCCCCCACGACCTTGCGAACGATCGCGCGGATCACCCCCTTGTGGACGACCACCAGGATCGACCGAAGACCCCCGGCGCCCATCGCCTCGACGGCCAGATCGACGCGGGCCTGGAAGTCGGCCCGCCGCTCGCCGTCCGGATACTCGAAGCCCGGCCGCCCTTGCTGCCAATCCTGGTAGCGAATGGGATCCCGAGCGCGGATCTCGTCTGCGGTGAGTCCCTCCCAGCGCCCAAAGTCGATCTCCCGGAACTCGTCGAGGATCCGCACCGACCCGTTCGGCGCCAGCATCCGGGCCGACTCCCACGCGCGCGACAACGGGCTGGTGAGCACCAGGTCGAACGCGTCGCCGGGAAGCGCGAGTGCGGCTTCGCGGACCTGCTCGCGACCACGGTCCGAGAGTGCAACGTCGGTTGCCCCGTAGTAACGGATGCTCGACTGCCCGACCGTCTCGCCGTGACGGACGAGCACGATGCGATTGAGGGTCGTCACCCTTCGGAGGATCGGAAACCGGCCGGATGGCGTCAACGCAGAGGCGAGTGTTCGGCTAGCATCCGACCGTGAGCGCACGCTTCTGGATTCTGGTCGTCCTGCTCGTAGTCATCATCGCGGCCGGAGTGCTCGGGCTCCCGCGAGTCGAGGGTACGCCTCCCACCATCGGGGAGATCGCCAACCTCGAGCTGGGCCACGCGCCCCAGACGCTGGTCGTCGACGTCTCGGATGCGGACTCCGGGCTTCGAACCGTGGAGGTTCGCCTGCTGGCGGCGGGTGGAACCAAGACCCTCGCCGCGTACCACTTCCCTGGAAGCCTGACGAGCGGCAGCGACGCTCGAAACAAGCGGATCGAGGTGCCCCTCGATGTCTCGACCCTGGGCCTGGCAGACGGAGAGGCAACCCTGGTCGTCGTCGCCCGGGACTGGTCGCTGCGCAATGGTCTCTCGGGCAACAGCGGCGAGAGGAGCACCACACTCAGAATCGACACCAAGCCCCCGCGCCTCGAGGTTTCGAGCGGGCTCACCTACGTGTATCGGGGCGGCTCGGCAGCGGTCGTTTACCGGGTCGGAGAAGAGACAGACGCAGACGGGGTCGAGGTGGCGGATGCGTTCTTCCGCGGCTATCCGCTCGCCGGCGAGGCATCTGTTCCAGGCGAGCGGGTTGCGATCTTCGCAATTCCCGTAGACGCGCCGGAGGACCCGCGGGTGCGGGTCGTCGCACGGGACGCAGCGGGAAACGAGAGCGAAGCGAGCTTTCCCGTTCGCATCTTCGAGCGCCAGTTCAGCGCGAGTTCGATCACGCTCTCACGCAGCTTCCTCGACACCAAGGCACGTCCGCTCGCAGAGTCGAACGGACTGGCGGGCGCCAGTCTCGGGGAATCGTTCCGACGGGTGAACGAGACGTTGCGCGATCTCAACGAGCAACGGATCCGAGAGGCGGTGCGCGACTCCTCGTCAACACGTGGCTGGCAGGGCGGCTTCGAGCAGATGCGGGGCTCGAAGGTAACGAGTCGCTTCGCCGAGAAGCGAACCTATCGCTGGAACGACCGCCCGATCTCGAAGGCCACACACTACGGCTTCGATCTCGCGAGCACGCGGGCGGCCTCGGTGACAGCCGCGAATGGCGGAACGGTAGTCTTCGCCGGTGACCTCGGAATCTACGGTCGCTGCATCATCATCGATCACGGGCTGGGCGTGCACTCCCTCTACGGCCATCTCTCGGTGCTGAACGTCTCGCTCGGAGACACGGTGACGAAGAGCCAGGGCATCGGTCGCTCTGGAGCCACGGGCCTCGCAGGAGGCGATCATCTGCACTTTGCGATCCTGGTCGGCGAACACTATGTCGATCCCCTCGAGTGGTGGGACCCGAAGTGGGTGCGATCTCACATCGAGTGGCGCCTGCGTCCGTCCGGTTCGACCCACCCCAACGGATGAGCACCGGCGCGGCAGCCTGGACCCTGCAGGCGCTGCACTCTCGCGTAAGGGCTGGCCGGATCTCGACAGAGCCAATGCTCCCGGTGGTTCTCTAGTGGGGGTCGCCGCGGCAAGCCTCACCCCGGCCCGGGCCCGGCGCATTCGCGAGCACCTCCTCTCGTGGTACGACGCGAACCGGCGCGACCTGCCGTGGCGACACACTCACGACGCCTACGCGATCTGGGTCTCGGAGACGATGCTCCAGCAGACACGTGTCGAGACGGTGATTCCATACTACGAGCGCTTCCTGGCGCGCTTCCCGGACGTCGAGAGCCTGGCCGACGCCGACCAGGAGGACGTCTACGCACACTGGGCCGGGCTCGGCTACTACTCGCGTGCTCGCAACCTGCACGCCGCCGCGAAGACACTCGTCGACGACTTCGGCGGCGCGCTGCCCGACGACGCGGGAGTTCTGCGCAGCTTGCCCGGTGTCGGTCGCTACACGGCCGGCGCCGTCGCCTCGATCGCCTTCGACCAACCCGAGGCCATCGTGGACGGAAACGTGAGGCGCGTGCTCGCGCGCCGACTCGGCATCCGGGACGACGTGGCCGATAGGCCCGTCGAAGACCGCATCTGGGCCGAGGCCGCGATGCTCGTACACGGGCCGCGTCCCGGAGATCTCAACCAGGCGCTGATGGAGCTGGGAGCGACGGTCTGTACCCCGCGATCTCCCGACTGTCCCGCATGTCCGTTACAGCGCGCGTGCGACGCACGACGGGCAGGTGACGCCGAGACACTTCCGCGCAAGGCCGGCCGGTTGCGAGTCCAGTCGCTGCGCGCAGTGGCGGTATGGCTCGAGCGACACGGCCGGGTGCTGGCCGTCAAGCGCGAGGCGGGAGGCCTGCTCGGGGGCCTGTGGGAGCTCCCGGGCGGCGACCTCGAACGCGGTGAGAAGCCCGCCGACGCCGCGGCACGGCTGATCGAAGCCGGCCTGGGGCTGCACATCGAGGCGATCCGGAGAGCCGGAAGTGTTCGACACGAATTCACCCATCGCCGCCTCCACCTGCACTTGCTGCGTGCCGAGGCGGAGCCGGGCCGGGTCCGGCGACGCGGATTTTCACAGCATCGCTGGCTGGCCGCCGACGACCTACACCGCCTCGCGAGCGCCCGCCTGACCCAGAAGGCCCTGGCGGTGCTTCACCCGTGAGCGCCGGCCGGCGGCGACGCGAGGACGACGAGCCTTCGTTCGCGGACGCCATCGGGGACGTCAAGCCGCTGGCAGATCGCGACCAACACCGAGGGCCACCCCGGAGCACGACCCGACCACCACCGGCCGCACGACCCGCCCGCTTCGAGTTTCCCG
The DNA here is from genome assembly GCA_046583095.1 of Myxococcota bacterium. Classification (GTDB taxonomy): domain Bacteria; phylum Myxococcota_A; class UBA9160; order UBA9160; family UBA4427; genus JAJDAN01. Next base: position 7,236 of record JAYGDB010000012.1, read on the forward strand.
ACCCCGAGGACCGGGCACTCGGTTTCGCTTCCGGCATCCAGTCGAGCCAATTTCGGCGCCTGCGCGCCGGTGGCATCCGACCCGACCGCGATGTCGATCTCCACGGGCTGCGTGCCGACCCGGCGCGAGGCCTGCTGCTCGACGAGATCTGCGAGGCGATCGCGGCCGGGGAGCGGTGCGTGCGGGTCGTGCACGGCAAGGGGCTGCGTTCCAAGAACCAGCCGGTGCTGCGGAGCGCTCTGCCCGAGTGGCTCGGCGATCCACGCCTCGAGGGGCGCGTTCTCGCCTTCGCCCCGGCCCAGCCGGGCGACGGCGGGCGCGGTGCCACCTACGTGCTATTGCGCCGCCGCTGACTTCGCATCACGACTCCTCGACACGGACACGCGTCCGATGAGCCGGGATCCCGTCTGCGGCCGCCGTCGCGGTGATTTCCGACTCCGCGTGCAGATCACCCTGGCCGACGCCAGGGCAGCTGCGCGACTCGTCCTCCCAGTTGTCCTGCGAGTGCACGACACCACGCCAGAAGGGGTAGCTGCTGCACTGGCGGGGCCTCTGCGGGTAGACCTCGCAGCCCGTCGAAGCATTCCAGAAGACGCAGTCCTGGTTGCGCTTGTGACCGAGGACGTTCCCGCGACCCGAGCGTCGGGTGTACGTAGTGCGGAAGTCGTCGTCCGAGAGATCGAGCCTCGAGGCGAGGGCGGCGATCTCGTCGTCGGAGACCCAGACATTGCCGGCACCCCGGCAGCAGTTGCCGCAGCGCGTGCAGCTGAAGCGGAGTCCCTCGTAGTACCAGGGCTTGCGAGCGTCCGACATCGCTGGGTGAGACTACCCGATCGATGACACCGGCGTCCGAGAGCCGCCGGCTGGGCTCTCAGGAACTCGCCCGGGTGATAGAATCGCTGCGATCATGCAAACCCAGCGACAGAAGGTCTTGATCCTCTACCTCGCGAGCTCGGCGCTGGATACGCCCGTCGTCGCGTGGTCGCTCTACGACGGCACGGGAAAGACGCGAACCATGGCGGCCGATAGCGACGAGCCCCCCTACAGGACGGGACTGCACGCCCTGAAGGACGGCTGGCGCCTGATCCAGCTCTCGCAGCTGATCCCGCCGTACCCGGGCGAGGAGTTCACCGTCTCGTACCAGCGCTACGAGTGCGTGTTCGAGAAGCTGGAGACCGTGTCGGGCGACGCCGATGGCTGATCGCTCGCAGCTGCTGTCGACCCGTGAGATGGCGAAGTTCGTGGCTCGGGGCTTCCTGCGTTTCGACGAGTTGGTCGGGCCCGAGCTCAACCAGCGCTTCGTCGACGCCTACCTCGAGGCCGGGCTACCCGCCATCCCGGCCGGAACACCCATGGCCGAAGCCTGGCCGCAAGGGTCGCCGCTCGCGGAGCTGTACGCGCTGCCTCGGCTCGCCGGAATCATCGAGAGCCTCGTCGGGCCCGGCTGTCTGTTCGACCACCACTTCCTGCACCTGCGAAGTGCCGCCCACGGGCCCTCGCAGCACATCCACCAGGATTCGACTATCGATCCGCGGCTGAACTTCGACGTCCAGTTGATGTACTTCCCCGAGCCGGTCACACGGGAGATGGGCGGCACCTACTTCCTGCCCGGCAGCCACTTCCGGCAGGTCAACGAGGCGTCGATCTCGCGCTACCAGAATATCCTCGGCACCCAGCACGTGATGTGCGAGGCCGGCACGATACTCGCGTTGCACATGGGTATCTGGCACGGCGGCGGCTACAGCCAGAGCGACGAGAACCGGCCGATGTACAAGGTCCGGCTGAACCCGACCGTTCGCCAGTGCCGACTCTGGAATACCGACGACATCACGGAAGACACCGCCGCCCCCCAGCCGATCTACTCGCCCGCGTACCCCTACGACAAGCAAGACATCCAGACCATCCTCTGCACCCCCGAGCCCTGGTTCGAGATCGACACGGCCCGCCTCGAGTACCTCAACCGGATCAAGCTCTGGCGTTTCCTGCTGGGTGACCAGACCTTCGACGCCCACTACTGGTTGACGCGGCTCGAAAACGAGCCGGGCTAGGAAGCTCGCTTGAGATAGATGTCGACGCGGTCGATCAGCCCCTCGGCATCGAAATCGAAGAGCAGCATCTCCCTGTGTTCGGTCGATACCCCGTCCACGTCCAGGATCTCCGACAGCCGCACCACGGCGCCGCCGCCTTCGAGGCGCTGCACGTCGTGGACCCGCAACTCGTAGTTCGGGAGCGTCGGCACGATACCCGCGAGGAAGTCCGCGTACGCGTCCCGGCCCTCGACCCGGTCGAGATAGGGGCCGGTCCGCTGCACGCCCGCCGATACGCACTCGCGCAACGCCGCCCAGTCGTGGTCGCGCAGCGCCTGGAAGTAGCGCGTCAGAACCTGCTCGGGTGTCACCGGCGCGGGCTCAGCTGGAAGAGGACGATCCCATCGGGCACGAGAAGGAACGCGAAGAGAGTGCCTCGATGCGTGAGCGCGCTCATTCGATCGAACGCGTCGTATAGCGCGAGACCTGGATCCGGGACGACCAGTGATCGGCCGCCAACCCGGCCTTCTCCTTCAGCCGGGCCACGAAGTCGCGCGGCTCTGGAAGCGACTCCCAGACGTCCGGAAGGAACGTCGCCCGCGAGCCCGCCTCCTCGAGGATCAGGCCGTCGACACCGGGCCGCAGCTGAGCGAGGAAATCCTGCTCGGACGTGAACGACATCCGCTCGGCCGGGCTCAGGACCGAAACGTGGAACTCGAGCCGCTCGCGCTCCTCGGCTGTCACGGGCGAGAAACGCGGATCTTCGAAGGCGGCCTTGAAGGCGCTCCGGGCGACGTCGGCGACGAGGGGCTGGTTGGCTTCCAGGGATCCGATGCAACCCCGAAGTACGCCGTCCAGCCGGAGCGTCACGAAGGTCGATCGAATCGCGCGCAGCGGTTCCGGGTAGTCGTTCGGGTCGACGTCCAGGATGCGCCCCGCGGCGACGGACCGCCGCGCGACATCCAGCAGGATCTCGTCGAAATCGGCCTGCCATTCGGGTACCCGGAAGACCCACGAGCCGTAGCCCACGACCTGATCCCGTGAGCCGGCCGTGTCGCCCGAGTTGCGGACGTCGACGGTCTCCACCTCGAGCCCGCGTCGCTTCGCGGTGACGAGCAGCCCTCGGACGGGTACGCGTCCACAGGCAGATTCGCTGTCTAGACCGTCGGGATCGAGGGCCTCGATGGCCCGGGTCGTCGCGGAGTCGAGCCGCCGAGCCGTCGCGTAGTCGTAGTAGTGGCTGAGATCGGAACTCACGACGATCAGCGTCTCGTCGCCGCCCCACAGCGCCTCGAGGACAGCCGCCACGTCCTCGGCGACCGCGTCTCCGACCGAGAAGGGCACGAGCTCGAAGTCTTCCAGCAAGACCTGCAGGAAGGGCAGGTGCACCTCGAGGCTGTGCTCGAGGGCGTGGGCCTCGTCCATCACCTGCACCTGGGGGAAGCCAAGCGCTTCCTCGCACGCGTCCCGATCGATCGGCACTGGGCCGAGCGGCGTCTCGAACGCAACGGCGCTCGTCGTCGCGAGGCCCCGGAACGCCACCCGATGACTGGGGCCGAGCAGCACGACCCGGCGGATCCGATCCCGGACATCGCGCAAACCCACGTACGCGGAGGCAGCCACGGAGCCCGAGTACACGTAGCCGGCGTGGGGTGCGACGATCGCCTTGGGTGGGGACAGCGGCGGCGGGAACCGCTTCGCTGCCTCGGCGAGGTAACCGGCGACCTCGCGTTCGAGTTGGTCGCGCACCCCGGGATAGAAGCTGCCAGCCACCGCAGGCTGTCGGGTGAGGCCCACATGTCCCCCTTCTCTTCCACCGCGAGGATATCGAAAAGGGCAGGGCTGCCGGCTACTCGAGCCCCATCAGGGTCGTCACACCCACCCAGTGGCCTGCCGTGAAGCCCCCATCCACTGCCAGGGCCTGTCCGGTCACGAACGAGGCGTCGTCCGAGGCCAGGAAGAAGGCCGCGCCCGCGATCTCCTCGGGCTTGCCGAAGCGGCCGAGCTTGTGCTGCTCGCGGATGCGGTTCCTTTGCACCTCGAAGTGCTCGCCGTCCATCACCGAGTGGAACATCGGCGTCTCGATGAAGCCGGGACAGATGGCATTGGCGCGAATCCCGAGCCGGCCGTAGTCGAGCGCCAGGTTCTTGGTGAGGATCACGACTCCACCCTTCGAGGCGTTGTAGGTACTCGCACCTTCTCCGCCCTCGAGTCCTTCGATGCTGGCGACCGTGATGATGCTGCCCGAGCGCTGCTCCATCATCGCCGGCAGCACCGCCTTCGCGGAGAGGAACGTGCCGGTCAGGTTCACGTCCTGGACCCGCTGCCACTCTTCGAGGGAGAGCAGGTGCACGGGCCCGCCGCCCGCCACACCGGCCGCCGTGACGAGCACGTCGATGCGACCGAACTCCTCCAATGCCTTCGCGGCCATCTCGGCCTGGGCGGTCTCGTCACGCACGTCGACGGTGTGGAACTGGCAACCCTTCGCTGCGGCGGCCACGCGGTCCCACTCCGACGACTCGTTGAGATCGCAGCCGACGACGGCGGCGCCCTCTTCGGCGAAGCGATGCGCGCACGCATATCCGATTCCGGATGCCGCGCCGGTAACGACCGTGACCTTGCCCTCGAGACGACCCATGACGACCTCCGTGCCAACGCCGCTATCGGGAGCGGACGTTGCGCGACTCTAGCTCGACCTCCGGGAAGTCGGGTGAATTGGCTTCCAGCAACGGCGCGGGCTCTCCCAGCAGGTAGTGGTCGAAAAACTCGGGCACGTAGACGTTCAGGATCTCGAGCATCCGATGGCCGTCGATCTCGCCGAGCACTCCGAACCAACGCAGGTTGATCGAGGAGATCGACGTGTCGGTGAAGTTCGCGTGGAACGCGCCGTCGATCATCGCGTGGTGGCTGGGGCCGGCCGAGGGGACCAGGACCAAGAGCAGCGACAGACCCAAAAGCGAGAGGGAGACGATTTCGAGCGGGCGCATCCCGCCGGGAGATTACACCGAACGAGCCTCGGACCCGGCTACGAAACCCTTACGTTCCGGAACGTGAGGTTCACGCGTTCGGCCCGGCAGCGAGCCATCGGAGGCAACCTGTGCTTCCAGTGGCGTTGGGTCTCGCCCCCCATCAGCAGCAGCGACCCGTGGCCGAGGACCCACTCGAAGGTCTGCACGTCCTTGCGATTGCGGTGTCGCATCAGGAAGCGTCGCTCGGCCCCGAAGCTCAGGGATGCGATCACCGGCTGCTCGCCGAGATCGCGCTCGTCGTCGCTGTGCCAGCCCATGTACTGGCGCCCGTCGAGGTAGCGGTTGGCGAGGACGCTGTTGAAGCACAGGCCGAGTTCGGCCTGCAAGCGATCGCGCAGGTCTTCGACGAAGCGCGGCCAGCCGTCTGCCACGTGGGTGATCCCCGAGTAGCGATAGCGGGCGTCGGCCTCCCCCCACCAGGCGGTGAGACGTGGCAGCTCCACCTCGCGACCGAAGAGCCGGCTGCGGAGGCACTGCCAATCGGGTCGGCCGATCAGGCGCTCGAGGGTCTGGTCGGCTTCAGCGGGTTCGACGAAGTGGGGCCGATACGAAACCTCGCCGTCGGGGATCACCGGGCACCCGCTTTCTCGAACCGCGACGGCTGAGCGCTTCAACGCGGCACCGGTCAGCAGACCTGCGGCCGCTATCACAACTCGGCTCGAGACAGACAAAAGTCGTCGCCGTGGAGCCAGCAGTCGTCAGCGATGTCGTGCGGGTCTCGCCGCAGCGACCGCACCTTCAGCAGCTCGTCTTCCCCACGCATGAACGCCTGGGAGAGGAGACGGTTGAAGTCTTCGTCGCGGGCACCCACGCAGTGGTAGATCCCGACCGGGGAGATGAAACGCGCCGCGAAGCCCTTCGCGGTGTGACTCAGCTTGAGGATCCAACCCACCCCATGC
>JAYGDB010000041.1:0-7301 GCA_046583095.1 Myxococcota bacterium
GGGTCGGAGGCGATCGGCGCCGCTGTGATGATTTCGCCGCTGCGGACGTCACCAAACGGCTCGAGGGTCACTGCGGAAAGCACGGGCGGCCGGTTTCCGACTTGCGCGCGCGCGCTCATGGGTACGCTGATGTGGCGGCCATCCGTCGCGGTGACGCGGACCTCGACGCGATCGCCCTTTTTCAGCGCGACGGGGTGGAAGATGGAGTTCGGGCCGTGCTGGACCTGTTTTCCGTTGTAGCTCCAGGCGTAATCGAAGCGAAGCCTGTCGCCATCGAGGTCCGTCGCTTCGACGATCGCCTTGATGTCCGCGCCGGCGATCAGCCTCGCGGGCGTGAGGGCCAACCGCTCGATCACCGGCGTCGCATCGCCGGCCTCGCCAACGGCTTGCCCTGCAGCTCCGGCGCTCGGCACCATTGCGTTGCCGGACGGTGCCGGAGAATCGGCTTCGTTTCCGCTGCAAGCCAGCGCGGCGAGCGCGAAAGCGCCAGCGGCCGTCAGAACCGTGAATCGTCGCATGTCCCCCCCCCTTGCTCCGGCGGCCGTGCCGCGCGGGTGTGGCTAGTAGCCCGTCGATAGGATCTTCGACTCCATCACTTCGACGTGAGCCGTGGAGGCACGCTGACTCCACACGCCGCCCGCGTTCTCTGGGCTCTGGCCGACCACGTTGATGCGCCAGATCGTGTTCACGAACTTGGGATTCGCGAGGTTCATCCCCTCGGCCGGCCCACCGTCCTCCACGTACTCGATTGCGGTGCCGCCGCTCGGCGGGTTGGGGTCCGGGTAGTACTGGGGCTGGCTCTGGTAGCGCGCGTACATCGGCGCGTCGCCGAGCAAGGTCTGGGGTAGGCTGAGAACACTGCTGCGGCTGTCCGCTTCGGTGATGAGTTGGCGCCCATGGGCGGCTCCCGCCTCAGCGGCGTGGAAGGCGGAACGGCTTCGGTTCGTGAGGCCCGCGATCTTCTGGTCCTGGCTCGCGGTGTCCATGGCGGCGATGCCGAGGAGGCCCATCAGCACGAGCATCATCACCGCAACGAGCATCGCGGAGCCCCTGTGTCTGCGGTCCAGCTTCGAGTGGATCATGTCGGGCTCCTAGCGCCTTCCGAGGTTCCGGGGCTGTGCGGTCATCGTGAGGACGCGTCGCCGGAAGCCGTCCGCAGGCAGGGCGGGGTCGTTCCGGTTCTCCATCGCGATGAAGGTATTCGTCGCGAGATTCGGATTCTCGAGGGTCGCGACGTCCTGGCCCCGCGTGCGAATCACGATGCTCACGCGGATTTCACGAAGTGTGCTGTGATCCCAGCTTCCCGAGGTGTACTGGACGCCTCCGGCGATCGAGCCCGGGTACTCGGCGTTGCTGATGAACGGCGGAAATTGCGGCGCCGGTCGCGGGTCGCCATCCACCTCGCCGTTGTCGTCGAGGTCGAAGTGCAGGGCCACCTGCATGTCTTCGACGTCCTCGGCGAGCAGCACGCCGTTGCGCATCAGCTGGCTGGCCGCGTTCACCCGGTAGACCGTCGCGGGGATCGCGACGAGATCCTCGGGATTGGAGCCGGCCGCGAGGGCTGCCAGGGGTTGGCTGCTCTCGGTGCCTCCGAAGTCGTAGTCGACCTGGATCTCCACCGAACTGCCTCCGATCACGAGACTGCCGCCGAGAATCTGGCCGCACGAGTTGCCTCGGTCCGGGTTGTTGCGGTCCGTGACGATGATGCCGCCCACCTGGCCCAGGCCGGGCACCTGCATCAGGTCGACGTCCGCCACCCCGTCGCTGTCGATGTCGTAGAACGGGTTGCCGTCGAGCGTTCCGTCGCCGGCCAGGGTGAGGGTGTCGATGCTGTTCCCGTCGTAGCCCGCGGTGATGTCGATCCCGAGGTCGTTCTGGATCTGACTCGTGGGATCGATCACCGCCGCATCGGTCACGACGAGGATGTCCGGCGCATCGACGTTGTCGACACCGCAGATTGCGGCGCCCTCGGGCACCATGAATCCCGTTACCCGGATCTCCCGCTCGAGGAGATCCGTGATCACGCGCAGGTTGGTCTGCGCCTCCGCGACCTGATCCACGACCTGGTAGGTCTTCGTCTGACGCGAGAGCATGTCCATCAGGAAGACCGAGACAATTGCCAGGATCGCGAGAGAGATCATGACCTCGGGCAAAGAGAATCCGGCGCGTCGATGCGTCACGGTGTTCCCGGGTCCCGGTGTCTCACGCTCGAGAGGTTGTAGACACGCGCGGGGGTGGTCGGCGGCGCATCGGGCATCGTCCAGGTGACAGTGACGTCGATCAGGCGAAGATCGACGTCCGGCCCCGCCGTGACTCGAGACGAGATCGAGTACTGCTGCGGCGCATTGGGACCCGTTCCATTCACCGATCCGTTTACGACTCGCGGCGCGCTCCATGCCGAGACCGGGATGTCCGCCCAGGGTTGCCGATGCAGGAACTCGATCTGCTCCTCGGCGAAGCGCGCGGCCTCGGACACGTGCTTTCCGTGCCGCGAGCCCTGCAGAGCCTGGGTCTGCATCGCGAGCATGGCGAGCAGACCCACGGAGAGAACGGAGAGGGCGATGACGAGTTCCAGAAGGCTCAGGCCCCGCTCTTGCCGGTCGCTGTGTCGTCTCGCCATTAGTTCGTCCATGCGTTGCTGGCGGCGTCCCACGAGTAGATCTTGGGCGCGCCGAGCGCCGTCAGCACAACCGCATAGTCACGCTGGCCCGACGTCGAGCCGCCGTTGGTGAGGTAGATGCCTCCGCCGCCGGTTCCGACCTGGCCCAGCGTGCAGGCATTCGAGAATCCAACGGGCACGCCGTCATTGCGGAAGGCGACCCAATAAGTCTGTGTGCCGAGCGCGTCGGTGAACGAAGAGCCCGTCGTGTAGGCACCGCCGCCGATGTCCTCCGGTACCGCGGTGGTCGCGAAGGTCACGCCCCAGTTGAGGCCGCTGAAGTCGACGGATGGGTTGGAGGAGACGTTGATCAGGTTCTCGCCGGGATCGATGCAGCAGTCGCCATCGGCATCGTCGAGGATCACGACCGGGCTCGCCAACGGGTTCCCGCAGGCGTCGCCTGCGGCCGTCCCCCACATCACGAGATGCTGCCCCTCGGCCAGGATTGCCTGGGTCCGGGCGGTCTGGAATGCATTCGAGATCATCCGCGCTGTGGTCCTCGCGCGGCTGTTGGTCTGCATCCGCTCCCAGGAGGGAACGGCGGCTGCCGTCGCAATCCCGATGATCAGGATCACGAGCATGAGTTCGATCAGGCTGAAGCCTCGCTGGGCCCGGTGCTCCAAAGCTGCCGCCTCCGGTGGGGGTGCCGCTCGCGCCAGTCGCGGACGCAGGGGACACGGTTCGCAAGCGTCGTGCCAGTCCACAGGATCGGCTAGATACCCGCGGTTCTTGAGCTTTTGGCGGGTCCTGGCGGGAGCGACTCGCGCCCGGATGCGCAGCGTGTTGCGCAACTACGCAAGCCCGTGCGCAGTTCACGCGGACGCAGTCGATCAGGGCTCGGCCGTCCGGTCTGCGAGATCCGACGCGGTCGGGAGCGGGTGCCGGATGGTCAGGTCGAAGGCCTGGTGCTGGACGCCGCCGTGACCGTCCCGCACTTCCACTCGGACGCGATGCCGTCCGTTCTGCCCGGAGCCGGGCAGCCACATGAGCGTTCCAGCGTACGGCTCGATCGCCATGCCGACCGGGCCCTCGGCCAGCCGGTACTCGAGGCCTTGATCGCCATCGGGATCGATGGCCGCGATCGGGTACACGAAGGCGCCGACTGCATCGAAGCCCGTGGGGAAGGTCGTAATTACGGGCGGAGCGTTCTCGACGACGATGGCCGGGGTGAGGAAGGGAGCGCTTTCGCGGCCGCCGTCGGACGCGACGACCCGAACCGTGATCGTGTCGCCGCGGCGCAGGTGGGCCTTCGGGAGCACTGGAGCGGCGGTTTCGATCTCGCGCCCGTTGATGCTCCACCAGGTTCGGAGTTGCACGGCGTCTCCGTCCGGATCACTCGCGTGGATCTCGAGCTGCAGGTCTCTCGACGCCGTGACAGGGCCCTGGGGGAAGGAGACGTCCTCGATTTGGGGAGGCGAGGCGGTCAGTACGGGGGACGCGAACGCGACGCCCTCGACGGGTCTCTCGCCGCTGTCGGACTCGGGCGCCGCTGCAGGGACGGGTTGTGAAGCAGTGGTTGGCGGGATCGGGGAACTGGGGTCGCCCAGGACCGGACCGAAGCCCGCGAGGATGAGAAGCAGAGTGGCGAAGACAGCCATCGCTGCGGACGAGATCGGTCCGGAGAGGTCGGGGAGGACGGCTTGGGTCGTTCGTTCTTCTCGTGTGTCCATTCACTCGCCCCCGCGAGCAGAGAAGCAGAGCTGAAGTCTGAGTCAGTCCCGCAGTCCAAACTCCTTGATCTTGTAGAGCAGTGTGCGATGACTGACTTCGAGCAGCTTCGCTGCATGGGTGCGGTTGCCGTCGGTTGCCTTGAGGGCGCGGCGGATCGCGTCGGCCTCGACCGCGCGTCGTGCGCGCTTGAGGGAATAGGAAGCGGAGCCGCTGTTGCTGCCGGCGACCGGGGCTACGACGTTGTCGGGGAGTTCCCGGATCGTGATGCGATCCGTGTCCGCGAGAATCACGGCTCGTTCGATGACGTTCTCGAGTTCGCGGACGTTGCCGGGCCAGGCGTAGCTCGTGAGCCTCTCCAGCGCGTCGTCCGCAATGCTCCGCACGGGCTTGCCGAGGAGCGTGCGGAAGTGCTCGAGGAAGTGATCGCTGAGCAGCGGGATGTCGTCCCGCCTCTCCCTGAGAGGCGGAACCACGAGGTTCATCACGTTGAGCCGGTAGTAGAGGTCTTTGCGGAACCGCCCGTCCGCGACGTCCTGCTCGAGGTTTCGAGATGTCGCCGCGATCACGCGAACGTCCACTTGCTGGGGCTTCGTCTCCCCGACCGGGCGCACCTCCTCTTCTTGCAACACCCTCAGGAGCTTCACCTGGAGCGCCAGGGGCAGCTCTCCGATCTCGTCGAGGAAGAAGGATCCGTGGTTGGCCTCGACGAAGAGGCCGCGCTTCGCGCGGCCGGCGCCGGTGAACGCGCCCTTTGCGTGACCGAAGAGTTCGCTCTCGAGAAGGTTGTCGGGAATTGCGCCGCAGTTGACCGCAACGAATGCCTCCGCCCGACGTGGAGACTGGGCGTGGATGGCGCGCGCCAATACCTCTTTGCCTGTACCGCTCTCGCCCGTGAGAAGGGCGGTGGTCTTGTAGGCCGCCGTTCGTTCGAGCATCTCGAGCAGCTCGATCATCCCCTTCGAGGCCGCGACGATCGGGCGGTCGCCGAGTACTCGCTGGACGTCGCGCTGCAACTGCTGGTTGGCCTTGCGGAGCTTCTCCCGTTCGTAGGCCTTCTTCAGCGTGAGCAAGACCTCGTTGGGCTCGAAGGGCTTCGCGAGGTAGTCGTAGGCGCCCCGGCGCATGGCCTCGACGGCGAGATCCTGGGTGCCGTAGGCGGACATCAGCACGATCGGGACGCCTGGGAGATGCCGCGCGATCTGCGGCATCAGCTCGAAGCCGTCGATCCCCGGCATGCGCAGGTCGCACAGGACCACGTCGACGGGGTGCTCTTCGATCCGGGCGAGGGCGGCTTCACCGCTATCCGCTGTCACCACCGCGTAGCCCTCAGCGAGAAGGACCAGCTCGAGGCTTTCTCTCAGCGCCTCGTCGTCGTCGACGATCAGGATCCGTTCGGTCATGCGCGTTCGCTGCCCACTCGCCCGGTCCTCCCGGGTCAGGATGCGCAGCCCTTCGTCCAAGAGGCGGCATGAGCTGCCTCGAGTGGCTCTTCGGCCACGGGGAGCGGGCAGCTGAGCCCGAATCCTTCGTGGTTGCCATCGCGCGAGCCCCGGGGGATTGTGCGTTGGCACACAGATCTCGAGTTGCCGATCCGAGAGGTGGGATTCGCCGCACAAATTCCCACCAAGGAAGAGGCGCATGTCGGCTCAAGTCCCCGAAACACGAGGCCGATAACTTCCGAGGACGCTCACTGAGCGCATCCGAGCGCCTCGCCTGGGCGATTCCCTCGCGAGGCAACGGATGCCGGGGGGAAACGCGTTGGCTATCAACAATGTTCAGACCTTTCGAGAAGGTCTCATGATGAGCAAGGCGGAGCTGGCTCGGAAGGCCGGGCTTTCCGCACTGACGATCGACCGAGTCGAAGCCGGGCGCCCGTGTCGGCTCGACACCAAGCGAAAGGTGCTCCTGGCGCTGGGTCTCAAGGTCTCCGACAAGGATCGCATCTTCGGTGCGCGGCGCGACGCCCCAAGCGTCGCGGTGACCTCCACCGACGCCGTTGTCCACCATGCTCCCGCACCCGATGAGTCGATGGTGATCCGGGAGTCGACGGGCGCGATGTCGCTCGAAGAGAAGGGCGAAGCGATCCGATGAAGCTCGAATTGCCCCGCATCGGCAAGGCTCCGGTAGTTGGCCTGGACATTGGCTCGTCCAGTGTGAAAGCGGTCGAGATCGCCTCGAAGGGCCGAGACAAGGGCTTCGAGCTGCGCGGTCTCGGAATTGCGGCGCTTCCGGCCGAGGCCATCGTGCAGGGCGCATTCCTGAATTCGAGCGCCATCGTCGACTCGATCAGCGAAGCGATCGAGATCGGACGGATCAAGGCGACGGATGCCGCGGTCGCCGTCTCCGGCCACTCCGTGATCGTGAAGAAGGTGGGTCTTCCGGTGATGAGTCGTGAGGAGCTCGAAGACCAGATCCAGTGGGAAGCCGAGCAGTACATCCCGTTCGACATGAACGAGGTGCACCTCGACTTTCAGATCCTCGACACCCGTGGGGATGAGGGCCAGATGGACGTGCTGCTCGTGGCGGCGAAGCGCGATCTGATTGACGACTACGTGCAGGTGATCCAGGAGGTCGGACTCACGCCTGCGACGGTCGATGTCGCCGCCTTTGCGGTCGAGAACGCCTTCGAGATGAACTACCGGACCGAACCCGACGAGGTCGTCGCGCTGGTCAACATCGGCGCACAGGTGGTGAACATCAACGTGATCCAGAACGGGGTCCCGGCATTTACCCGCGACATCACCATGGGCGGTAACCAGTACACCGAGGAGATTCAGAAGTCGCTCTCGGTTACCTTCGAAGAAGCCGAGCGCATCAAGATCGGCGGAAACTCGACGGATCAGAGCCAGGAAGTGGTTCCCCAGGAGGTCGAACACGCGATTCGATCGGTCACCGAAACGGTGAGCGGCGAGATTGCGCGCTCCCTCGACTTCTTCACGGCAACGGCTGCCGAGAGTCGCATCAACCGGGT
>JAYGDB010000135.1:0-3736 GCA_046583095.1 Myxococcota bacterium
CAGCACGAAAGAAGATCAAGTTGTTGCAGATTCGACAGCCCCGCGACGACGACTGGCAAGCGATCGCTCGTCTGGCGTCCGACGAGGTTCAGGAGGGAGATCACAGTGGCGGGATTGACGGGGACTGGATCGAAAATCGGCGATCTGTCGAATGCGAGCGCAAGGACGCTGTACTCGAGTCCAATGATTCGATCGTCGGTTACTGCGCGATCGAGAGGCAATATGCCGATCGCGTGAGGTCCTATCGCGTATTCCTGGTAACAGACTGGAGCCACGTTGATCCTGAAGTTCCAGATGCGCTGCTGTCCCATGTTGAAGTGCTGCTTGTTGAGGTAGGTGCCGAAAGTGCATGGATGCGAGAGGTTGCGGACGATCGGGAGCTCGCTCGATTCGTGACCAGTAGGGGCTTTACGGTGTCAGCTCCCTATGCGTTCGCCGGCAAGCAACTCGTGACCTTCGCCAAGGACTACGTCACTTAGGTGGCCGGGGGGGGGCAGGGCGAATCCGATATCCGAAGCAGCCCCCGCGCCCGAGCCTCTCGAGCAGATCCGAGCCACTCCGACAGATTCGATACTCTCTCGCCTAGCGAATTCGGGGCCTATTCTTCCTATGCACCCCTCATTGCTTTTCACCGCTGTCGCTGCAAAGGGGCTGGATGCATGAAACGCGTGCTCAAGATCGCCGGTCTCTTGCTCGCTCTCGCCGTTCTACTCGCCACGTTTCCCGCGTACCGGCTCTACATCGAGATTCGCAAGTCGGTCAATGAAGATCCCGCGGTCTACGCCGAGGACATCGCGGATCTCGTCGCGCAGACGCGCGAAGGCCCCGTGCCCGAGGACGCAGTCGTTTTTATCGGGAGTTCGAGCATACGACTCTGGTCGACGCTCGAACGCGACATGCAGCCACTGCCGGTGATTCAGCACGGATTCGGCGGCGCGAAGCTCGCCGATGTCGAGTTCTACGCCGAACGCCTTGTGAACCAGTTCGCCCCCCGGGCGGTCGTCGTCTTCGCCGGGACCAACGATCTCCAGCCGCGCGCGAACAAGTCGCCGGCGGTCCTACTCAAGACGTACCAACGTTTTGTCGAGCGGGTGCGGGCCGACCTGCCGAATGTTTCGATCTATTTCATCGGCATCACACCTTCTCCACGGCGATGGGAGCTCTGGGACCAGGCGCAAGAGACGAATCGACTCGTCCGCGAATGGAGCGAACGGAACCCGACTCTCTTCTACATCGAGACGGGTCCCGCACTGCTCGGAGAAGACGGCGAACCCGACGCGGACAACTACATGTTCGATGGGCTCCACCTCAGCGCACAGGGCTATGCGATCTGGACCGAGATCATCCGCACCCGCCTGATGGAAGATCTTCAGCCTGCTCCGCGGATAGCAATTCCCCGCCACGGGCTCCCGTAGGGACTTGACATAACACCACTACTCGGACGTGATCCGAAAAGCCCGCTTATACTTCCTATCCTCGATTGACCCAATAATGGAAGGTCTGTCAATTGACAGTCCTTCCATCGCACGCGAGAGTGCCTCTGCAGCGCGCAGTGGCTCACCAAGGAGAACCGAACATGCTGGATACCCTGATCAAAGCAGCAACCATCGTCGATGGCACCGGCGCGCCGCCGAGCAATGGGGATGTCGGGATCCGCGACGGGCGCATTGTCGAGATCGGCAACCTGACCGAGCCGGCCCAGGAGACCATCGATGCAGACGGCGCGCTGCTCACGCCCGGTTGGGTAGACGTCCACACCCACTACGACGGACAGGTCACCTGGGACGAAACCCTCGACCCATCCGCATCGCACGGTGTAACGACGGTCGTGACCGGGAACTGCGGCGTCGGCTTCGCGCCCGTCCCGCCGGACGGCCATCAGGAACTGATCGAACTGATGGAAGGCGTCGAAGACATCCCCGGTACCGCACTCTACGAGGGCATGCCCTGGGGCGAGTGGGAGACCTTTCCGGAATACCTCGAACTGCTCGATCGTCGGCAGTTCGCCCTTGACGTGGGCACGCAGCTCTCGCACGGCGCACTTCGCAACTACGTAATGGGCGCCCGCGGACGTGCCAACGAAGCCCCGACCGCGGACGACCTGAAGCGCATGAGCGACCTGGTCGAGGAGGCGATGCGAGCGGGCGCGGTGGGATTCTCGAGCTCGCGCCTGCTGGGCCACCGGTCGATGAGCGGTGAAGTCGTTCCCGGCACCTATGCGGACGAGGCCGAGCTGGTAGCGCTCGCAGAAGGCATGGCTCGCGCTGGCTGCGGCGTGTTCGAGATCATCCCCATGATCGAGGAGATGGGCGGCGACGAGAAGTGCGCACTCGAACTCGAGATGATCCGCAGGATCGGGGAAGCGTCCGGACGCCCCGTCACCTTCACGACCGCCCAGCCGCCGCCGACGCCGGATGTCTGGAAGCGCGTCCTGGAATTCAGTGCGGAGCAGAACGCCGCCGGGGCGAATCTGCGTCCGCAAGTCGCGTCCCGGCCCGTCAGCGTGGTTTCGAGCCTGAAGACCTATCACATGTTCATGCGGCGCAAGAGCTACCTGGCGCTCGAGCACCTGCCGATTACCGAGCGGATCCGCGAGATGCGCAAGCCCGAGGTCAAGGCGGCGATCCTCGCCGATACCGACGTCCCGGTCGAGCACGCCGGCGCGATGGCAAATGTGTTCATGCTCCTCAAGATGGCGGCGGGGGTGATGTACCCGATCACCTCGCCGATGGATTACGAGCCGGAGGCAAAGGAGCAACTGAGTGTGCGCGCTGCGAAGGAAGGGCGACCCATCGACGAGGTGCTCTACGACTTCTTGCTCGAGAAGGACGGCCAGAATTTCGTGGTCCTGTTCCTCGCGAACTACGCGGAAGGGAACATGGACGTGATCCACACGATGCTGACGGATCCCCACACGATCACTGGGCTCTCCGACGCGGGCGCGCACGTCAACTTGATCTTCGATGCGGTGGCACCCACCTACCAGATGATCCACTGGGTCCGCGACCGAAAGCGCGGCCCCAAGCTGCCGATCGAGTTCGTCGTACACAAGCAAACCGGGAACAACGCGGAGCTCTACGGCTTCAGCGACCGCGGTACGATCGAAGTCGGCAAGCGTGCGGACCTGAACGTGATCGATTTCGAGCGCCTTGGCCTCGGCGAACTCGAGGTGCATCACGACTTGCCCGCCGGTGGAAGCCGCATCCTGCAGTCCGCAACGGGCTACATCGCGACCCTCGTCAACGGCGTCCGTACTCGCAAGAACGACGTCGACACTGGCGCCCGCCCGGGACGCGTCGTGCGACCGGGGCAAGCGTAGTCGCGGACAGCAAGAATAAACCCCGGATTCGCTCGGCGCGAGAGTATCGGATCGGCTGGATTGGCTCGCGGCGGCTCCCCGCCGCTGGGGCCCCAGCGGGAATTGACATAACACCACTATTCGGACGTGATCCGAAAACCCCGCTTATACTTCCTATCCTCCGGAACGGATCACAGAGGACTTCGGATGGAACTGGCCGAGAAGCAACTCCAGGAGTTTTCGGACCAGGGCTTCGTCAACGTCGGTCGGATTTTCGACGAGCGACAGCTCGCCACTATTTCCGCCGAGTACGACCGCCTCGTCACGCAGGAAGCCCAGGTCCTGGGCAACGAAAAGGACGGATTCTTCCCCTACCGGGCAATGCTGAACTTCCGCAGCCAGGAGCTCGCGAAATTCATTCTGCACCCGCCGCTCGTC
>JAYGDB010000138.1:0-1902 GCA_046583095.1 Myxococcota bacterium
TCGGCTGGCTGCTGCCTCCTTCGTTCTGGATGGAGCAACCGGACTGGCTCGCGCTTCGGTGGCAGGTGGTGTCGGTCTTGCGGCCGGTCGTGTTCGCCGCGCCGATCCTCCCCCTCATCGCATTCTACCGGCGGACGGGTCGCGCTCTGCCCCTCATCTGTCCACTACTCGTTTTCACCAACGCCATCTGGTGGGTCACCTTGAACTACGTCGGTGCCTTCGTCTGGGCGACCCTCTTCCACGGGCTCCAGTACCTGGCGATCGTCCTCATCTTCCACCTTCGCGATCACCCGCCGCGCAACGAGGGACGGGCGGCGTGGGTACTCCCGGCGCTGAAGTTCTATGGCCTGAGCCTGGCGCTCGGGTACACGCTCTTCGAGGTCTGGCCCTTCGTGTACGTCCTCGCCGGGTTCGAATTCGCGGAGAGCGTTCTCATGTGCATCGCGGTCATCAACATTCACCACTTCATCGTAGACCGGGGAATCTGGCGAATCCGCCGTGACCCCCGTAATCGACGCGCGGCGGAGATGTAGCGGGACGAGCGGGGTAGAACGAGCTGACGAAGGTCGGCTTCCCCGCACGGTTCCCGGCGAGACCGAGACCGACGCGCAGCCTCGCTTTCGTTCTATCCGCATCGGCGCGCGCAGGCCGTTCACGCGTCGGGAACCCCGGCATCGCGCCCGTCTCAGGCCTGCAGGGATCGAAGAAGTTCCCGGTTGGCGGCGTCGCGCTCTTCCAGGCGCTTGATTTCGCTTTCGTCGATGCCGAGTTCGCTGAGTATCTCGCGGGTGTGCTCCCCGAGGAAGGGAGCGTGCCGCGCCGGGAAGGATGCCTGCCCCTCGAAGCGAAAGGGCGGCCGTGGATAGCGCATGGCGCCGAGCACCGGGTGGCTGGTTTCGACCAGGCTTCCCGCATGTCGCACCTGTGGATCCTCGTGGACCTCGTCGAAGGAGTTGATTCGCGCCACGGGCACCCCGAAGGCATCGAGGTTTTCGCAAACTTCGTCCGTACTCACGTCGGCGAGCATCGCATCGACGGCGTCTTTCAGCGCGGCGCCGTTTTGCTGTCGGTCCGGAAAGGTCTGGAATCGCGGATCCTGGTGAAGAGTCGAGTTTCGCCAGACGCAGAGAAGCTCGAAGGCATCATCTCGTACGAGCACGATGGAAACGTGGCCGTCCTTGGCCCTGAAGATCGGAAACCAATCGCCGATTTCTCCGGCGTGCTGCACGCCATCGCCGAGCAAGGTGCGTGACCACATCAGGTCCGGCCAGGTGTAATAGAGCGCGGAGTCCAGCATGGACAGGGGCAGGTACTGGCCTCGCCCTGTTTTCTCCCTCTGAAGCAGGGCGGCGGTCACGACCTGAGCAGTGGTCAGCGCCGTCACCTTGTCGAAAATGATCGTACGGACATTTTGGGGGTCGCCCTGGCCCTGGTCATGGCTGATGCCGGTGGTCGCCTGGATCAGCGGATCGAATACCTTGCGATTTTCGTAGGGTCCGCTCTGCCCGTATCCCGAGATGGAGGCGTAGATGAGCCGCGGGTTGGTTTCGACCAGGGATTCGTAGTCGATCCCGAGTTTCTGGACGACACCCGGCCTGTAGTTCTCGATAATGATGTCGGTGCTCTTGGCCAGTTCCAGGAATATGCGGAGATCCTCGGCCTGCTTGAGATCCAGGGGAAGCGAGCGCTTGTTTCGGTTCAAGACGGCGAAGAGCGCGGCCATGCCCTCACGCGAACTCCCCAGGTAACGCGCTGGGTCGCCGATTAGCGGCGGCTCGATCTTGATGACATCTGCTCCCTGGTCGGCCAACACCATGGCCGCCATGGGACCCGAAACGGTCGTCGTGAATTCGAGTACGCGATATCCGCTGAGAGGGCCGCCCACTTTTTTCTCCTCTTGCA
>JAYGDB010000168.1:0-4057 GCA_046583095.1 Myxococcota bacterium
TCACGATCAGCCCAGCGGTATGATCCGCACCCATCGGCCCCGCCGCATAGGTGATGCCCGTCGCCTTGAGGGGCCGGGGATCCCAGGCCGGGATGGCCTGGCCTCTCACGGCGGGCACGCGCTTGTGGCCCGTGCGCTTGCCCACGGCCACGGCGCCGTTTCCGAGTACCTTGCCGAGGTCTGTACCGTCCGCGATTTCGCGAAGCAGCTTCTTCATCCCCTCGGCGTCGCCCCACTCGAGCCCTCCCGAGTCCATCAGGATCGCGATTGCTGCGCCAACCTCGATGGTATCGAGACCAATCTCGTCGCACAGGCGGTCGAGATCCGCAACATCGTCCCAGTTGTCGACCGCGCAATTCGCGCCGAGCAGGGTCAGGGTCTCGAACTCGAGCGCCGACGTCTTGTAGTTGCCGTCCTTGTCGTGAACGATGTTCGAGCACTGCACGATGCAGCCCGTCATGCAGTTGTGCATGCCGCCGCCCCGGGTCTCGAAGCTCTCGACGATCTTCGCGCCGCTGAGGTTCTCCGCGTCCGGGGACTGGCCCTCGGTGCGGTTCTTGTACACGAAGGTGTTCAGCATGTTCGCCACCGGCACCACCGAGCTGGTACCCGTCGCGAACATCTGGGGACCGTCGAGATAGGCCTTCGTGTAGTCCTTGTTGGTGGCGTTGAACGACTTGGACTCGGAGGCGCGCCGGAGCCGGGCCTTGCCCGGATCGATCACCACCCACTTGAGCCCCTTGGAGCCCATCACGCCACCCAGGCCACCCCGGGCCGCGTGGCGAGCAGGGCGCCGCTCCTGGTCCTGGTCCGTGCAGGCCACCGACGCACCCGAGAGCCTGAGCTCGCCGGCCGGACCAATGCAAATCACCGAAGCGTTCCGCGGCCGGTCCTTCAGGAGCTTCTCACAGGACGCGTAGTTCCAGAGGCCCTTGTAGTCGTCTGCCGCAACGACCTTCGCACCGTCCGCATCCACCTCGAGGCCGTAGCGTCTCTCGGAATCCGCGGGCTGACCCTTCACGATGACGGCCCGGTAGCCGAGTTTCATCAGGTCCTGACCCGCGTTGCCGCCCGCGTTCGCCTCCTTGATGCCACCGGTCAGGGGGCTCTTGCCGCCGATCGAGATGCGGCCGGAGGTCGGGGCGGCGGTTCCACTCATCACGCCGGGTGCCATCACGAGGACGTTGTCGGGTCCGAGGGGATCACATGTCGGATCACAGTCGGCGAGGAGGATCTTCGCGGACAGGCCGCGGCCACCGAGGAGCTTCCACTTGTCGGGGTAGGGCTCGATGGAAACGGTCTGCGCCGTCATGTCGACGTAAATCAGTCGATCGCCTTCCGGTCCGGCCATGGTTCTTCCCTCCTGATAGTGTTCAACCGCCAGCGATGGCGGCGAGGACCTCGACACGGTCCTCCGATGAGACCTGGGTTTCGAGCGCGTTCGCCTCGATCTGCTCTGCGTTCACGAACAGCTTCACGAAAGGATGTTGATTGCCTTCGGGGTCGAGCACGAGTTCGAGAAAGCCCGGATGTCTCTCTTCGAGCGCGTCCAGACACTCACGAATCGTCGAGCCCGAAACTTCTACCTCCGCCTTCCCTTGCGTGGGCGCCCGGTAGGCGGTGGGAATCAACACAACGGGCATGGGGGTACGTATGCTCCAAATGCAGCGAGACGCGCAGTCTAGCTGGAAAAGCCAGCGGGCGGAAACCCCGTCAAAGCAAGGTCTCTGGTCATTACTCGTGCTTCAGCCAGACGAGAGTCGCGCCCCAGCCTCCTCTTCCGGGAGGCGCTTCCTCGAAGCGGTCGACACGCTCGTCCCCGCGCAGGAAGCGCTGCACCCTCGCACGCTGTACGCCCTTGCCGCGTCCGTGGATCAAGCGCAGTTCCACGAAGCCCTGTTCGAGGGCCGCATCGAGGTAGGCGTCGACGATGTCGAGCACTTCCGATGGATGGAAGTGGTGCAGATCGATCACCTCGGTGATCTCGACCACGATCGGCTCAGCACCTGTGTCGTTGTCGGGCATCTTCAGCAATTACACCACGGAAACCAGCGTCCGAGAAGGGGAAAGAATGCATGCACGCGCGTCGGTGGCCGCTCCCCGGATCCGCCAGCTATGCTCGGCGCCCCAACCGCAGCGGGGGCCGGGTAGCGTCCTCCGCAGGGAAACCATCTGGTGGCACGGCGCATCATCGTCTGCGACGGCGCGGAAACCGCCCGGCTGTGGAGCCGCATCGGCGCAGCGGACAACGAAGAACTTACCTGGGTGCCTCGCGAGGACGAGTCGCGTGCGCGTCCGTCGGGCTTTCGCATCCTGCAGGGTGGCCTCACGGCGGATGCCTTCCGGAAGCTCGATCCCGAGCCCGGCGACGAGTACGCGCTGGCGACCGACGACGGGCCCTGGATCCGCGCCGCGGTTCCCGCGATTTCCGAGATCTCGCCGGAAGCGCCGATCCTGCTCCTGACGGATACCCTGGATGAAGACGATCTGCCCGACCACCCGTGCCTCAGGCGGACCGGCCTCAAGACCCTCATTCGCGACGACATCGACGAGGAGTTCGATCATCTCTCGAACCTGCGCCGCGTCGTCGAGCTCCGTACCCTGCTCGATCCGCGCGAGAAGGTGGGCATTCTTCTGCAGCCGGATCCAGACCCCGATGGAATCGCTTGCGGGTTCGCACTTCGGGCGATCCTCGGGCGCAAGCGAACTACAGCACCGCTGATCTCCTTCGGTCCGGTGGAGCGTCCCGAGAACAAGGCGCTCGTCGAGGCGCTGGGTCTCGAAGTCCGCGTAATCACACCCGACGAGCTGGACGAGTTCGACGGCCTCGTGCTGGTAGACGTTCAGCCAAACGTCTTCGGCGAAAACGCTCCGGCTCGGGTCCGCTCGGTGGACGCCGTCATCGACCACCACCCGGAACGCTCGGGCTACGACACGGTGATCAAGGACATCCGACCGAGCTACGGCGCCACCGCGTCGATCCTGACCGAATACATCCGCGCGGTCGAGATGGAGGCGAGCACCGGCCTGATGACCGGCCTCCTCTACGGGATCAAGAGCGACACCCAGTACCTGGGACGGCAGACGAGCAAACGCGACATGATGTCGTTCGCGTATCTGCACGCGTATCACAGCCCGGCGCTGCTCCAACGCATCGAGCGGCCCGCACTACCCATCGACGGGCTGCGTGCGCTCGGACGCGCTCTCTCGCGAACCGAGGTTCGCGACGGCATCCACGTGCTGGTACTCGGACGCGTCCGCGAGGACGTGATCCCGCAGGTCGCCGACATGGCACTGCAGGCCGAAGGGGCCGAGTGGGCGGTGGCGGCCGGCATCGTGGGAAGCGACATCACCTTCTCGGTGCGCAATGTCGGCTACGTCCGGGCCGCGGGCGACGTGGTTCGTGCTGTCGTCGAAGGGCTCGGCGCCGGCGGCGGCCACCGCTCGATGGCGAAGGGGGTGATCCCGCTGAAGGCCTTCCGGAAGGTTTACGGGACGGCGGACCGCGAGCGAATCCGCAGCGTCCTGTTCGACGCTTTCGTCCGCGCGATCCGCCGGGACGAGGCCTAGTGGCTCCGCTCGCCGCACTCCCGCGAGACGTGGTCGAGACGGCCCTGAAGGATCTGCCCGGTTGGGAGCGCGACCAAGACAAGCTCTACCAGGAGTTCGTCTTCGAGGACTTCAGCCAGGCCTTCGCTTTCATGAGCCGTGTGGCGCTCGCCGCCGAGACCGCGGATCACCACCCCGAGTGGTTCAACGTCTACAACCGGGTTCGCGTGCACCTCACCACCCACGCCGCCGGGGGCATCACCCAGCGCGACCTCGACCTGGCAGCACGGATGAGTGAAGCCGCCAACTCGACGAGCCGCGCCTGAGCATGTCGAAGAAAGTCCCGAACATCGCGTCACTGAAGGAGCTGATCGACGAGCCTCTCGGCCACAGCGAGTGGCACACGATCTCGCAACAGCAGATCCAGGCGTTCGCGGATGCCACGGGCGACCACCAGTGGATCCACGTGGACGTCGAGAGGGCCGAGCGGGAGTCTCCCTTCGAGGCA
>JAYGDB010000169.1:0-2123 GCA_046583095.1 Myxococcota bacterium
TCCTCCCCCGCCCCAGGAGCCCCCCGTATGTCAGCAGAGCGCCCTCTCGACGGAACTCGCGTCATCGATCTCGCGGACGGGAGCGGCGAACTTGCCGGACGCTTCCTGGCCGATTTCGGAGCGGATGTGGTTCGGGTCGAGCCGGAATCGGGCGGGAGGTCGCGCCAGATGCCGCCGTTCCACGACGGCCGCAGCCTCTACTTCGCATATCGCAACTTCAACAAGCGCGGGATGAGTTTCGACGCGGAGCGGGTGAGTGAGCTTGCTTCACGGGCGGACGTCCTGATCGAAAGCTTCGGGCCCGGTGGCCTCGCTGCGCGGGGTATCGACCTCGACGCCCTTCGCGATGCCAACCCCGGTCTCGTCGTCTTGCAGATCTCGGACTTCGGCCAGACCGGTCCCTACAGCGACTGGATCGCCACGGACGCCACCCTCGAGGCTCTCGGCGGCATGCAGTTCTCGGCGGGCCTTCCCGAGAAGCCCCCACTGCTCCCGCCCGGCACCCCCGCCTACGACATTGCCGGGCTGATGGGCGCCCTGGCGGCAATGAGCGCGCTTTTCCAGTGCGGCCGAAACGGGGGCCACGGACAGGTGATCGACCTCTCGACCCTGGAGGCACTGGCCCAGCAGACCAACTGGTCCCTCTCGAACGCCTCGGTGAGCCGCGCCAAGGGCGCCGACGTCGCCGAGGTGCGGGTTGGCTCGGGCCCGATGTACAAGATCTACGCGTGCAAGACGGGCTACGCGCGGCTCGTGATCCTGTCGCCGCGCCAGTGGCGGGCCATGCGCGCCTGGCTGGGGGAGCCCGAGTACCTGCAGGACGCCCTCTACGACAGCTTCCTCGGTCGCCTCCAGATTGCCGACGCATTGGCGGTGGCGATCGGAGATCTCTTCTCCACGATGGGGCATCAGGAGCTGGCCTTCGAATGCCAGCGGCGCGGGATCGTCTGCACGCCGGTTCTGAGCCCCGACGAAGTGCTCGCCAACGAGCACTTCGTGTCGCGCAGCACGTTCGGCGATGTCGAGTACGCGCCGGGGGCGACGGGGCCGATGCAGGCAGCCTTCGCGGAGCTCGACGGAGAGCGGCAGGGCTACCGCACACGGGCCCCGGAACCGGGCGAACACGACGCCGAGATGGCGGGCTTGTGGGCCGAGGCGCGCGAGAGGCCGGCGGGTGCGGCGCCCGCACCCTCGCTTCCGTTCGAAGGCCTGCGCGTCATCGACTTCGGGATCGGCGGCGTGGGTGTCGAGGCGAGCCGATTCTTCGCCTGGTACGGCGCGGACGTCATCAAGATCGAAAGTCGCAGCGCGCCGGACTTCATCCGTGTCGTGATGTCGACCGAGATGAGCGCGTCGTTCGCCTCGTCGAACACTTCGAAGCGTGCCTTCGGAGTCAACCTCAAGGAGCCGCGTGGCCGGGAGCTCGTCCATCGGTTGATCGAGCAGGCCGACGTCGTGATCGAGAACAGTTCGACGGGTGCGATGGAGAAGATGGGCGTTGGCTGGGAGACGATCCGCCAGCTCAACCCGCGGGTCGTGATGGGCAGCGGCCAGCTGCTCGGCTCCCATGGCGCCTGGGCGGACTGGATCGGCTACGGGCCGAACACACAACCCGTCGGGGGCCTCGTGCACCTGTGGAACTACGACGACCAGGAAGACCCGGCCGGATCGACGTCGATCTTCCCCGATCACCTCGCGGGACGGCTGACTGCGATGACCGTGCTCGCGGGACTGATTCGGCGGGAGCGTAGTGGCCTCGGGGGGCATGCCGAGATTGCCCAGGTGGAGACGGTCACCGGGATCATCGGCGATCTGCTGTTGAAGACCGGCCTCGAACCCGGAAGCGTCCAGCCTCTCGGCAACCGCAGCGAGCACGGCTCGCCCTGGGGCTCGTATCCGTGCGCGGGCACCCAGCAGTGGGTGGCGATCACGTGCCGCACCGACGAGGAGTGGAAGAAGCTCGCGTTCGCGATGGGCGATCCCGAGTGGACACAGAACTCCGACTACGCGACCTGTGCGGGGCGTCGAGCCGCCCAGGACGCGATCGACGAGCAGCTCAGCACCTGGACGAGCAGCCAGACGAAGAACAGCGTCACGGTCTCGCTGCAGGCGTTCGGGGTGCC
>JAYGDB010000148.1:0-13876 GCA_046583095.1 Myxococcota bacterium
AGTCCGCGTACTCGAGCTGGTCCATATACTCGTGGTAGACCCGGTTGCCGACTTTCGGGTCGAAGAGGGATTGCGGGATATCGACCCAGACGGAACGGTTCTTCTCGCGAAAGTCGTCCGGCAGGTGCGGCCAGGGCATCAGGTTGAACCAGGTGAATTTCATCGGGGTCTCCATCCGAATGACGGGCAGCCGGGATGATGGCACACGGCCGCGGTTGCTGGATCGGGGCGTTGGGCCGATCCTCCCGACGTGGTCCGGCCCTTCTTCTTCCTGGCTCTCGAGCAGGCCTTCGACCTTCCGCCGACCGAGGAGCGATGCGGGGGACGGACGGCCCCGTGATTCACGTCGTCCTCGGCACCAAGGCGCAGCTCGTGAAGATGGCTCCCATAATGGTGCGCCTGCGCGAACGCGAGATCGCCTACCGCTTCGTCCACACCGGACAGCACCAGGCCACCATGGGCGAGATGCTGACGGAGTTCGGTCTGAAGCCACCGGACGTCGTGCTGCACAGCGGGCGGGACGTAGTCTCGCTTCCCCAGATGGCCGGGTGGACCGCCAAGATCCTTTGGCAGTGCCTGACCCGCAGACGCGAAATCTTCGGTGACGATCCGCGTGGCATCGTGCTCGTGCACGGCGACACGTTCTCGACCCTGCTCGGCGCCCTGATGGGAAAGGTCGCACGGCTGCGCGTTGGACACGTGGAGTCGGGACTCCGCTCCTTTCGCTTCTTCCACCCGTTCCCCGAAGAGATCACCCGGCTGCTGACCTTCCGCTTGAGCGACTCGCTCTACTGCCCCGGTTCCTGGGCACTTTCGAACGTCGAGAAGCACGGCAGCGAGCGGATCGATACGGGCTGCAACACCCTGGCGGACACGCTCGCCCTGGCCCTCGCTCTGGACCGCAGCCAACAGCATGTCCCGAGTGAGCCCTACGCGCTGGTGAGCCTGCACCGCTACGAGAACGTCTTCCATCGAGAGAGATTCGAGTCACTTCTGGACGCGGTGGAGGAGCTGGCTGAGACCCGGCGCATGCTCTTCATCCTGCACCCACCCACCGAGCGCCAACTCGACAAGCTCGGGCTGCGCGCGCGCCTCGAGGCCCATCCGAAGATCGAGCTACGACCCCGATACACCTACTTCGACTTCGTAACCCTGCTCGAAGGTGCGTCCTTCGTGGTGACGGACGGCGGAAGCATCCAGGAGGAGTCCTCGTACCTGGGACTGCCCTGCCTACTGATGCGCCGGGCCACCGAGCGTCAGGAAGGCCTGGGCGAAAACGTCGTCCTCTCGAACTTCGATCGGGACGTGATCCGCCGCTTCGGGGCAAACCCCGACGCACATCGTCGCCTACCCCTCGCGGGCCAGCAGCACCCGTCGGACGTGATCGTCGAAGCCGCGCTTCGCTGGGCCTAACGGCGTGACCCCAGAAACGCGTTCGGACTCCGGAACGAGTAAACCGCCGGATTTTCGAGCTGGCGGCTAGGAGCCCTCGTAGCTCGCGGAAAGATCATGCGACAGCCTCCACGTGAAGACTCCGCCGAGCACGAAGACGACCAAGATTTCTGCGGCTCGCGCGAGCGTGGCGGCAATCACCGCATCGCGCAGGTCGAACCCCGTCAGAACCGCGAGTCCTCCGATCAGGAACTCGCGGACACCGAGCGCCCCCGGAACGACCGTGACGAAGCGCGTCAGTACCGCAGCAGCGGTGAAGAGCAGGCAGGCCTCGAGGCCAACGCTCGACTCGCCCATCGCGAAGCAGAGCTTCAGACCGAACGCGGCAGCAAAGAGCATCCCGAGCTGGCAGAGCGCAACCGCCGGCCAGTTGCGCCGAGCCTCCGGCCCGACGTTCGCGGCGAACGGAAACCACCGGGCACTCAGCAACTCGCGCAGCCGATGGGGCAGGATGAGCAGTCCACCCGCAGCCAACATGGCCCCGAAACCCAGGCCCACGACCCCCGAGAGCTGGTCCGGGAAGTGGATGCCGAGCAGCAGCAGCCCCACCAACCCGTTCGTCGCGACGATCAAGACCAGGAGCGTGGCCTGGCCGACGGCAAACTGTCCAAATGGCAGCGCGTAGACGCGCTTGAGGATGACCGCCTTGGCGACGAGCCCGGCCGACAGCGGCAGGTAATTGGTGAACGACGTGACCGTCACCAGCCGGAACCAGTCCGCCGTCGAGGCACCCACTCCGAGCCCGTGGAAGTGCAGCCGATTGGCGATCCCGCGCACGAAGAGGCCCAGTAAAGTCAGCGCTGCAACGGCGGCGAAGAGCCCGGGGCGCAGCGAATAGCTCTCGGCGATGTAGGAGCGGTGCTCGTACAGGAAGCCCGAGAGCACCGCCAACACCGCCAAGGTGAGGACCGGCGGGAGCCAGCGCTGCAGCACACTCTTCTCGCTCAAGAACCGTTCTCCACCCGGGCAAGCCACTCGGGCTCCGTCCCGTACCCGTACTGCGCCATCAGCGGTGCTGCGATGCGGTGGACCGCGGCGCATTGCCGGTCGCTCCACTCGCCCCACTCGCCAAGCACTTGTCCGGCCCCTCGATTGATTCGCTGAGCCGGGTCCACTGGCGCACCCGCCCCCCGGAACTCGACTCCGAGCAACTCGCAGAGCCAGCGAAGCCCGCTGTGAGTCTCGTCGAAGAGGTCCTCGTAGCGCAGCACCCGGTAGCTCGAGCAGCTGGCGCCCGCATCGCGCATGAACCGATTCACCACCGTCCACATGCCGGTCGCCCGCTCGATCCAGCCGCCTCCGTCCTGCGGCGTCGACGGGTACCAGTAGGGAAGCCAGCGGTTCGCGATCGACTTGAGCCCCGTGGAGGTGCCGTGGTTCAGGGAAGAGCGGACCTGCTCGCGCGGATCACGGACTACGTGAACGACCGTGGGAAACTCGAAAACCTCGTCGAACACACCGGTCGCACCCCACAAGAACGGATTCGACTCGACGTAGACATCCGCGGAGAGGGAGTCGATGCTCTGCCTCTTCTTCTCCAGCAGCGCGATGACCCGGTCTCGCGAGCAGGCCCGCTCCGCGTAGGCGTTCGCCACGATTCGGGTGCGCATGCGCGGCGACGGTTCGTGGCGAGCGGCCACCCCCTCGAAGTTCGCGTCGAAGTAGCGGGCGAGGAACTGGGTCCCCGTTCTGCCCGAGGACACGATCCAGACGGTGCGAGGCACTTCAGGAATGATCGACCGGCGGTTGCTGTCTGCTGCGACGCCGGCGCTGCTCGTAGAGGATCTCCTCGAGATACACACGGTGCCGGTTCAGCATGTCGCCGATCATCCCCATGAAGAGCATCAGGATCGCCAGGCTGCCGAGCCCCGCGCCGCTGAAGCCCGCCCACAGGTGGGGCGAGAAGCTGCCCGTCGCGAGGTAGTGAGCGACGAAGAAGATCTCGAGGAGCACCGCCGGACCCGCGAGCGCAGCGGCTAGCGAGCCGAAGAAGCGCAGCGGGTTGTAGTCCCGGTACGCACCCACCAGGATCCGCAGGGTGTGGATCGCATAGCGAAACAGGCTGCCCGCGACGCGGCTCGTCCCGTATGCGCGCTCGCCCCGGACCCTTATCGGCACCTCGACAATGCGAAGACCCTTGAAGCACAGGTCCAGCAGCACTTCGTGGGTATACGTGAACTTCCCCAGCAGGTTCAGGTGCAGGATCGCCTCGCGGTTGTAGCAGCGCATCCCGCAGGAGACGTCCTCGAAATGACGCCGGGTGAGCCCGGAGACGATGCGGGCCACCTGTCGATTCCCCCAGCGTTTCATGCGGGGCATCTCGGGCTCGAGGGAGGGATCGATGAAGCGGGAGCCCGTAGCGAAGTCGGCTTCCCCGGCGATCACCGGCGCCATCACGAGCGGGATGTCAGCGGGATCGAACTGGCCGTCGGCGTCGATCGTCACGAAGAGGTCAACGCCGATGTCCCGCGCGTAGGCGAGCGCGGTCCGGAACGCAGTGCCGACACCCAGGGTGACGTCGTGTCGAATCACGTGCGCGCCGGCTTTCTCGGCGAGCTCCGCGGTGGCGTCCGTGCTGCCGTCGTCGACGACCAGCACCACCACCTCGCCGACGCCCGCGATCTGTTTCGGGATTCCCGCGATCACCTCGGCGATCGTCGCGGACTCGTCGAGTGCGGGCAGGGAAACCAGCAGGCGGGCCGGCGCCTCGGATCCGGACCCAATCGGATTGGAGAGCCGAGTTGCGGGGCGGGTGTCGGACACGGCGAGAGGCTACCGGCGGCCTCGGATCGTGTCATCCGAGCCGCCTTCTCCGCGCGCGTTGCGCCCGTCCCGTTCTCGATCGGCGCGTCCGTAGACGATGACGCGCCCGTGACTGAGCGGCGGCGTGCGGAAGCGATGCATGCGTGGATCCTCCCGGTTCTCGAAAGCCGTATCGGCGAAACGCAGCCGGTACTCGATATATTCGCCCGGAACGAGATGGGCGCGTAGCGCCTCTCTCACGGGGAGGTCGACCGCCTCGAAGGCGTGCCGTCGAAGGATGATCCAGTCTGCACCCGCCGCCTCCGATAGATCTTCCCCGGTCAGCCCTCCGATCACCCGCAGATCCGTATAGAACTTGAGCGGCATGTCGCCGTAGCTGATGGCGACCACGTCACCGGGCTGGGCGCGTTGTTTCAGGAAGCGGACGATTCCCTCGATCGGCCCGTCGAAGCCGTTCGTGATCTCGTGCAGGAAGCCCCGGATCGGCGAGAGGGCGACGCACACGGCGAAGACGGCCACGGCCGCCACACGCGACTCTGCGGCGAGCGCAGCAAGCAGACCACCCGCCAGGAGCAACGCGGCGGGCACCATCGGTGTCAGGTAACGAAAGTAGGCACCGGGCGAAAGAACGCCGAGAGCCACGATGCCGACAACGCAGAAGAGGACGAGAAGTGCTGTGGTGCTTCGCGTCTCGGGAGCCACAGAGAACAGGGCTTGGCGGCGATAGGCCCGGAGCACCAGGATGACGACGGGGATCAAGAGGAAAAGCGGATTCAGGAAGTAGACGACCAGGTCCTGGACGAGGTGCGCGCCCTTCTGGAACATGGTCGGGAGGCTCGTCAGGAAGTCCCCATACGCCTCGCCGTAACGGATGCTCGCGAACCACAGGATCCAGGGCGCATTGACGAGCGTGACTGCAGCCGAGACGATGAAGGTACGCCGGAAGCGCTGTCGCTCCAGCCACAGGCTGTGGATCAGGAGGGTCAGAAGCAGCGTGGCAACATAGAAATAGTGGGTGTGGAAGAGCAGGGTGGCGACGGCAAACAGCGCGACCGAGTAGCGGCGCTCGTCTTCGCCCACACGGCGATAGAGATGCAGGCCGAGCAACGCGAAGAAAGCCGCCATCGTGTACCAGCGGCACTGCCGGCTGAGGACCAGGAACGGCACCGACAGCGCGAGGAGTCCGCCGGTCGCGAGGGCGGCAGCCCTGTCCCGCCACAGAGAGCGAGCCGCCAGGTAGCCCAGCAGAACCGTCGCGATGCCGAAGAGGGCGAAGGGCAGCCGCGCAGCGAACGTCGTCTCCCCGAACGTCGCGAAGGAGGCGGCCACCACGTAGAAGGAGAGCCACGTGTGCCACTTCCACACGTACCCCTCCGCATACTCGACGCCGTCCTCCTGGGAGAAGAAATTGCGGCCGTCCGTGCCCAGGGGAATCCCGTCCGTCAGGACCGTCCGAGCGATCACCGCCGTCTGGGCTTCGTCCTGCCACAGGTAGGGCTCGCCGAGCTGGGAGAGAAGAAGGAAGGAGGCGAGAACGCCCAGGCCCGCGAGCGAGATCCAATCGAGTTGGTTGGTTCGCATGTCCCCCGAGGGTGCGTGCTACCACTCTTCCGAGCTCGGCCGTTCGCACCGGGCACGATAGCGCGACGCTGGCCTCGCCCCCCCAAGAGGCATTGCCTTCGAGGGGAGCCCGTTTGACGATCGCCGCGGTCAGTTTTGGCCTGGGCACCCACCTGGCCGCCCTGCTGTGGGTCGTCATCCAGGCGTGTGCGGGTGCACGCCTGCTCGGATGGCTAGGCGTTCGCGACGTTCGCTCCCACGAGCGGATTCTGTTCGGCTGGGCGGCCGGCTTCTCGTTGGTCACCGCCTGCCTGATGGGGCTCACGCTTGCGGGGGGGGTCTCGGGCATTGCAGTGCTGGCCCTGTTCGGCGTGATGGCGGCGTTCTCCTGGCCGGTCGCGCAGGAGCTTGCGGCAGATGCCGTCCGCGTCGCCCGGGCTTCGGACCTGCGGACGAAGCTCACGGTCTCGCTCGGGATCGTCGTGCTCGTCCTGTGGGCCACACCGCTATTCGTCGAGACGCTGCTGCCAAACAGCGACTGGGACTCGGCGCTGTATCACCTGCCGCTCGCCGAGCGATATCTCGATGGCTCACTCTGGGGACACGACCCCTACTTCCCGGCCTTCTCCTTCGCCGGCGCCGTCAACCTGCAATACGCGGCACTCCTCTCCCTGGATCTCGAGGCCGCGATCACACCCCTCAACTACCAGATCAACGTGCTGCTCCTGATCACGACGCTGGCTCTGGGGAGGCGGATCGGCGGGCGCAGCTGCAGCCTGTGGGCGGTCGCGGTCTTCAGCACGACGCCCCTCCTGTGGCAGCTCGGAGCGGATCCCCGGATCGACGGCTTTCTGTGTCTCACGGTGTTGCTCGCCGCCTATGCGCTCGTCGGCTTCGTGCAGGAAGGGAAGGACGTCCAGCTGAAGCTCGCGGCCGTCGCCCTCGGCGCGGCACTCGGCTGCAAGTACACGGCGCTGCCCTTCGTCGCGGCGATCGGCGGTGTGGGCATCGCCTACCGGCTGTGGGGATCGATGGGCAGTCGCGGACTCATCCGACTGCTCGCCACGACAACCTTGCTCGTCGCCATCCCGAACGCCGGATGGTACGCCGCGAACTTCGCGATCCATGCCGACCCGGTCTTCCCGATGCTCCGCGGCAACTACTTCGAGACCTCCGAGGGCGAGCGGGTCCATCTCGCTCGCGCGGATACCGAGGAGCTCTTCGAACACATGCAGGACCCGGACGCCCGACGGCTCCTCGCCGCATTCGAGCAGGTACCCCGCAGCGACGCGCCGTCGCATCTTCTCGATCTCTGGAGCCTGGTGTGGCATCCGGACCGCTACGCGGTGAAGCCCAACCACGGGCTGGGTTTCCTCGTGCTCCTGTCTCTCGCGCTGCCCCTGGCACTGCCTGGGGGACCCGAACGCCGGCGCGGCGCGATCGTCGTCTGGGCCCTCGGGTGGGGAGGCTTCGCTGTCCTGGGCAGCCAGACGAATCTGCTGCGCTATGTCGCCCCGGTGCTCCCGATGCTGGCCGCCGCCGCGGCACTCGTGATCACGCGGATTCCCGTGCGCGGAATCCGGATCGCCATCGGACTCATCGTCGTCGCCCTGCTCGTCCAGGACTTCCGGGCAGAGCAGCGCCAGCTCGAGAAGCTGCACCCGGAGCTGGCTCTCGGCACGCCCAGCGCCTGGCAGGACGATGGGGTTCGGATCGGCTGGCTCCAGCGGGTCGGCTACAACTTCACGCCTCCGGTCGCCTACGCGGTCGAGCAGATCAACGCAATGCTCGCAGACGGTCGCATGCCGGCAGACAGCCGAATCATGATGGTGGGCGAAGGAAAGGGACGTCTGCTGGACTGTGAGTCGATCCCCGACTCGAGCTGGTTCGCGCACCGTTTCGTCGCGGAGCTCCAGCGAGCCGGCCGGGACCACACAGTGCTAGCCACCCGCTTGCGGGCCCAAGGCGTCACCCACGTCCTCTTCAACCGCGCGTACTACCAGTGGGTAATGAGAGAGACCGGAACGGCGCGATCGCGGCTGGCCTTCGCCATCGCGCATCTCGATCGCTTCCTGAATGAGCACGGCCACCTGATCTTGCAGGTAGACGAACCCGAGCGCCTGCCGGGCAGCGGGATGAAGCTCTTCGACATCCGCAAGACCGGGCGGGACCCGCAATGAAGAGGGCCGACGCCATCGCGATCGCGGGCGTGTTCTGTGTCGCCTTGGCGCTCCGACTCGTCTACCTCCAGCAGATCGAGTCACTGCCCTTCTTCGAGTTTCCGCTGATCGATGCCCGCTCCTACGACGAATGGGCCCAGACGATCGCCGCGGGAGACTGGCTGGGCGGCAAGATCTTCTACCAGGCGCCCGCCTACCCGTACTTCCTGGGCGTGATCTACAGCCTCTTCGGACACGATCCAATGGTTGCCCACATCGTGCAGATGGTGATGGGTGCGGGCTCCTGCGTGCTCCTCCTGCTAGCGACCCGCTCGCTCTTCGGTCTCCGATCGGCCGTCGCGGCCGGGCTCCTGCTAGCCGCCTACGCGCCGGCTCTCTTCTTCGACGGGATCATCCAGAAGACGAGCCTCGGTCTCTTTCTGACGAGCGCACTCATCGCGCTCGTAGCGCAACTCGCGAAGCGCCCAGGCGCGGGTGGGGCCGCCCTTGCCGGGGCTGTCGCCGGATTACTGGCACTGACCCGCGAGAACGCCCTGATCCTCGCGCTGGTCATCTCGGCCTGGCTGCTGCTTCGCCACCGCGGGGCGGCGCTTCGCGGGCGCGCGGTGTGGGCGGCTGCGTTCGTGCTGGGTCTGGCAGTCGTACTGCTTCCGGTAGGCGCGAGAAATCTCGCCGTCGGCGACACCTTCGTGATCACGACGTCACAGCTCGGACCGAACTTCTACATCGGCAACAACCCGAAGGCGACGGGACTCTACGCACCGCTGATGCCGGGCCGACACACACCGGACTTCGAGGGCCGCGACGCCACCCGCGCGGCGGAGTGGGAGACCGGCCGCGAGCTTCTCCCGGGAGAAGTCTCGAGCCATTGGCTCGGCAAGAGCCTCGAGTGGATTTACGAGGAGCCCCGCGCCTTCTTGCGGCTTCTCTTCGAGAAGACCCTGTACACACTCAACGACTACGAGATCCCCGACACCGAAGACATCTACGTGCACGCAGAGTTTTCCTGGTTGCTCGCGGGGCTGCACTCCGTCTTCCGCTTCGGCGTGCTACTCCCGCTGGCGCTCGCCGGACTCGTATTCGCGTGGCGGGAGCGAGAGCCGGGGGGCGCGAGCGAGTTGGTCGCGACCCTCGCCGTCGTGTTCACCGCGGCTGTCGCCGTCTTCTACGTGTGGGCGCGCTACCGCTTCCCCCTCGTGCCGATGCTGGTGCCCTTCGCGGGACTGGCGATCGTCCGCAGCTACGAGACGGCTTCGCGAGGCGCGTGGCGGCGGCTCGCCGCCCCGACCGCGGCGCTGGTCGTCGGGGCGTTCGTCTCGAACCTCACTCTCTTCGACCGCGAAGTCCTGAGCCAGACGGCCTGGGTGAACCTCGCCAACATCATGCTGCGCGAGCAACGTCTCGAAGAAGCCGACGCCTATCTCGAACGCGCGACGGCCATCGACCACGAGACCGCCGATCTGCACTTCCACCTCGCCAGCCTGCGCTTCCGGCAGGATCGTCCCGAGACGGAACACCACCTGCGCCGGATGCTCTCCCTCGACCCGACGGACTTCCGGGGCCACCTCCTGCTCGCCCGGGTGCTGAAGGCCGAGGGCCGAAGCGCCGAAGCGAACCGGCATATGCGCGAGGCGATTCGTCTCGATCCGGGCCGCACCCGCAGGGGCCGACCGGGAGCACCGATCCCGGTGCCCGAGCGGGAGAGAAATCCGTGAGTCTGCCCCGCGCTGCGGACTGGCTGACGCTCGGGGGGATTGGCACCGCCATGCTGGCCTGGAGCTGGGGGACGTGGCCCCACGCCTACGTGGACTTCGGCCGGGAGTTGTACGTGCCTTGGCAGCTCGCTGAAGGGGCGGTGCTCTACCGCGACATCGCCTGGTTCAACGGTCCCCTCTCCGCCTACTGGAACACGCTGCTCTTCGAGCTGTTCGGCCCGGGCCTGCGAGTCCTCGTGCTCGTGAATCTCGCGGCGGTGATGGCACTCGCCGCGATCCTCCACGGGTTGCTGCGGCGAACCGCGGGGCGCCTTCCCGCCTTCGTCGGAGTGGGCCTGTTTCTCGCACTCTTCGCATTCAACCGGATCGATGCGATCGGAAACGACAATTACCTCACGCCGTACTCCCACGAGGTAACGCACGGGCTGCTCCTCTCTCTCGCAGCGCTGCTCGCCTTCGCACATCTCCGCGAAAGGCCTGTGCGGGCTGCGGTGGTCTGCGGAGTCCTGCTCGGACTCGTCGCGCTCACGAAGGCCGAGATCTTCATCGCGGCGGCGGGCGGGATCCTGGTGGCATTCCTCCTCGACGCGCCGGCACGAAAGCTCTCGGTGGCTGCGGGTCTCCTCCTCGCCACCGCCACTCCGCTGCTCGTGTCCTTCACGTGGCTCCAGCTCGCCATGTCCCCCGCCGCGGCGCTGCAGGGGACGCTCGGCGCGTGGCCCGCGCTCTTCGGGAGCGGCGTCGCCTCGCAGCACTTCTACGGGGTGACCCTCGGTGTCATCGGGCTCGACGACAACCTGATCCGGATGCTCGGGTGGGGGGTCGCCTGGGGGCTCGTGATCGGAGCCGGCGTGGCACTCTCGCTGTTGCTGCGGCCGGCCCGGCGATCGTGGGACGAACGGATCGTTATCGGAGGCGTCTTCATCGGAGTGTGGGGGGCGGTTGCCTGGGCGGGGGGCGCTCTGGCTGCGAGCTGGCCGGACTTCCTGCGTCCGCTTCCCGTAGCAATGGCCGGGCTCGCGATCGCATCAGCAGCCGAGGCCCTCCAGACGACGCGCCGGGATGGTCGGCTCGCTCTTCGCACCGGCTTGCTCGTCTTCGCGGGGCTGCTGCTCGCCAAAGTAGCCCTGCGGGTACGACTCGATCAGTACGGATTCGCGCTCGCCATGCCCGCAACGATGGCGATGGTTGGGCTGGTCCTGGGCGCGATTCCGAGCTGGGTGGAACGACGCGGCGGCGACGGTCGCGTCGCGCGAGCCGCGGCGCTCGGGGCGATCGCGGCCGTCGTTCTCGGGCTCGCGCCCATCATCTCGGCTCGTATCAGCGAGCGGAGCGAGCCCGTCGGGCGAGGTCGCGACGCCTTCCTCACAGACGCCACGACCGCACACGTCCTCGAAGAGGTGGCCGCGGCACTTCGCGAGCGAAAGCCCGGCGAGACCCTCTCGGTGCTGCCGGAAGGCGTGATGATCAATTACCTGGCCCGCCGCGTGAACCCGACGGGCCACCTGAACTTCATGCCGCCGGAGCTGCTGATCTTCGGTGAAGACCGGATCCTAGAGGCCTTCCGCGGCAATCCACCGGACCTCATCGCACTCACCCACAAGGACACCCGAGAGTACGGGGTGGGATTCTTCGGCAACGGGTACGGACGCGATCTCTACGGCTGGGTGGACGCCAACTACGAGCCCATCGCACTCTTTGGCGATCCTCCTCTCGAACCGGGAAGCCACTTCGGCGTGCGGCTGCTGGAGCGCAAGCCGATCAGTCCCTGACCCCTCCTGGTGGACACCACGGCTGGGGTTCACAGCGCGCGGCCGGAGTCAGCCGGAGCGAGGACTCGCAAGCGAAGCCGCAAGGACGCCGAGAGCGGGCAACCCCGAACCCATTCGGCACCTGCGGGATCTTACATCGTCGGTCCTGCTAGAATCGCACGAGGTCACCCTCCGCAACGTCATGGATGCCGAAGGCAGTGAGCATCACGTGAATACCTTTTCCGGACTTCGTGGCATCTGGCTGATCCTGCTCGCTGCCTGCGTGCTGCTCGTCTCCACCGCGGACGCACTGCTGCTAGAGGTCGGCCAGACGTTCTTTACCGCCGGCTTCAACGCCGTCTACCTCGAAGGGGCGGGGCCGGTTGGTGCCTTCGTTGCGAGCAGCCTGCTCGTCGACCTGTGCCTCAGCGTCGGGGTCTGGACCGTGATGCTCCCGTGGGTCACGCGAAGGCGTGGCTCGGTATTGCAGAAACTGGTCGTCCTCTCGTTGGTCTCGCTGGCGGTGCCCCTGGGTATCGACTTCGTGCACTATCAGGTGGGTCTGGTGCTGGGGCGCGCGGTCTCGTTTCCCCTCTTGTGGGAGATCGCCGGGGGCGGGCTGCGGCTGATACTCGCCGAGGCGGGCCCGCACGCGGTTCCGCTGCTCTCGGTGCTGGTCGCTGCGGCCGCAGCTTCGGCCGCTGGGGTTTGGGCCATCGGGCGGATCCAGCAGAGGGGAGGTTGGGGCGGCGCGGCGACGCTTCCCCGGACGGGATCGTTCGCGAAGGCCTTCATCGGGCTGCTGCTGGTCTCTTCGCTGCTGCTGATCGGAACCGCGCGCGGCGCTCCCCGCCTCTACGCCGGACTCTCCGCAAAACCCAGCGGATCCATCCTCGTAGCGCTGATCCAGTTCGTCACCGACGTCGATCGCGACGGCTTCGGACTCCTCTCCCAGCCGGCGGATCCGGCTCCCTTCGACAGCGACCGGCATCCCTACGCGATCGACGTGCCCGGCAACGGCATCGACGAAAACGGCTTCGCGGGCGATCGGCCCGAAGGCGTGACGGCGGCCGCGAGCGAGCGGCCCGGCCCCGTGGCCGCCGCCCACACTCGACGCCCGGACTTCCTGCTGATCTATCTCGAGAGCTTCCGCGCCGATCGCCTCGGCGCCGTGCGCAACGGTCGCGAGATCACGCCGTTTCTGAACGCCCTTGCACGCGAGGGGGCGAGCAGCGAGCACGTGTACGTGAACAGCCCGTATACGATCCGGTCCCGCGCCCAGCTCTTCGGCGGCAGCCTCGATCCCCGCCACGGGCAGACGACCCTCGTCGACGATTTCAAACAGCTCGGGTATACGGTCGCTCATCTCTCGGGCCAGGATGACTCGTTCGGGCGAAGCATCGAGCTGCTGGGGCTAGACCGGGTCGACTACTTCTACGACGCGCGGGATGACGCCGACTTGCGGACTTCACGTTCGATGAACGCGGGGAGCCTGCAAATCTCCTGGAAGCTTCTCGCGAAGCGGGTCGGCGAGTACCTCGATGGCTACCAGGCAGATCGACCCCTCTTCCTGTACGTCAACGTGGTGGACACGCACTTCCCCTACACGCATGACGAGATGGACAACCTTCTCGGGGTCTCACCGCTGGACCGCTACGGCATCAGGGTCGCGAATGCGGATCAGGTACGCGCCACTTATGACAACGCGGCGGCGAACGTCGATCTCGCGATTCGCCGGATCGTCGAGCGCTTCCGCGAGGCCGTCGGGGGACGCGACCACGCGATCGTCGTGACGTCGGATCACGGCCAGGCTCTCTTCGAGCGCGGCCTGCTCGGCCACGGCCAGGCCCTGAGCGACGACCAGACACGCGCGCCCTTCGTTCTGTTTGGAGTCGGAGGAGACTGGCCGCAGCCTCTCGGAATCGCGGATGTTCGCGCCTTGCTGCTGCGAAGCCTCTTCGTACCGCGGGGTGACGCGCTTCCGAAAGCGCGCTTCGTCCCAGATCCGGCGCGGCGCATCTTTCATTTCGTCGCGCAGATCCACCACCCCCACATCATCGGGCTGCGAACGCTCGAAGGACTCACGAGCTTCAGCCTGCGCCGCTCGAGCCTGGAGAGCTTCGATGCGAACGAATCGCTGCGCAGCCTGGGCGGGCGTGCAGAGATGCGAGCCTTCCAGGATCTCATCTGGACCTGGGAGGCAACTCGCGCCGCGGTAGAAGAAGCGGGAGACACACGCGACTCGCGAAGTGAACCCGGCCCAGCCTAGAAATACTCCTCCGGGCGGGAGAACCTTCTCACTGTCCGGAGCCGAAGATTGCGTATAATCCTGCGTAGTAGGTGCATGTTCCCCTGATCGAGCCGCCTGGAGATTCTCGTCGATGCATCGAGTGAGTCATTTCGTTTCCGCCGCCCTCGTACTCGCGAGCTTCGCCGCGCACGCACACGACACCCG
>JAYGDB010000219.1:0-2278 GCA_046583095.1 Myxococcota bacterium
CGTTTCGCGACGCCATCTGCCGCCAGCTCGAGACCGACTATGTGAACCTCGTCTTCAATAACGCCGGGGTGGGCGGCGGCGGCTCCATGATCGTGGGCGAGCGAGAAGAATGGGATCGCACCTTCGAGATCTGCTGGAACGGCGTCTACTACGGGACGCGAACCTTCCTGCCGATGCTCGTCGCCAGCGACGAAGGGCATTTGGTCAACACCTCGAGTGTGAATGGCTTCTGGGCCTCGATCGGCCCCGGGAGCGCGCACACTGCCTACAGCGCCGCGAAGTTTGCCGTCAAGGGCTTCACCGAAGCGCTCGTGAACGACTGCCGGCTGAACGCCCCGCACGTGAAGGTTTCGGTCGTGATGCCCGGGCACATCGGAACTTCGATCGTGATCAACAGCGGCACGATCCTCGGTCGCGCACCCAAGGACATGAGCGACGAGCAGCTCGAGGAAGTCCGCGAGCGGATCGAGAGCATGGGCTACCCGTTGGGCGACATTTCGCCGGACCAGATCCGGATGTTCATGCAGCAGCGCGCCGAGCAGTTCCGGGACGACGCCCCGATGACGGCCGCCGAAGCCGCCAGCATCATCCTCGACGGTGTACGCGAAGAACGCTGGCGCATCCTGGTGGGCAAGGATGCCGAGGCTCTCGATCGCCTGGTGCGCGCGAACCCCGAGGAGGCCTACGAACCGAGCTTCATGGAGAAGCTCCTCGCCCAGTCGGAGTGGGCGCTCGGAAACTAGTCGGCCTCGTCGAGCACGCGCACGACCCCGGTGAACCCGTCCACCTCGACCCACTGGCCGTCTTCGAAGCGCGTGAGCACGTGCTGGATGCCCGCCACGCAGGGCTTGCCGTATTCGCGGGCCACGACGCCGCCGTGCTGCATCATGCCGCCGACTTGCAGGATGATGGCCGACGCGTTGATGAAGAGCGGGGTCCAGCCCGGGTCGGTCGTGTAGGCGACCAGGACGTCGCCTGGCTCGACCTCCTTGTCGTAGGGGTTCTCGAGCACCTTGATCGGGCCGCTCGCCACCCCGGGAGAGATCCCCATGCCGGTCAGCGCATCCGCCTCGTCAGTCGGCGCAGGGCGCAGGATCCTGCCGCGTGAATCGACGAGGTGGGGGAACTCCTTCACCTGTCGGTCGAGTCTTTCGATGAATTGGCGCCGCTCTCGTGCGGGCGTACGCACGTCGAAGCTGGCATCCCGATCCGAGCTTTCGAGTTCATCGAGCGTGAGGTGAAACACGTCGTCGCGGGAGTCGAGACGGCCGGCCGCTTCGAGACGTTCGCCCCGCAGCAGTGCGCCGCGCCGCATCGGATACGTGCCCAGCACCCAGTGGTACTTGGCGGTGTCGCGTTCGCTCGCATAGGCATCGGTCCAGCGGTGCGCCCGGCGCAGCAGCGCGCGCCGGAACCACCCGACCTGCTTGCTGAGCTCCGCGAATGCCAGCGGCCGGGCGGCGACGTGCTCCTCGTGCGCGATCTTCGGATCGCTCTCGGGCGGGGCCTTGGCCATGAACGAAAGCTGCCGCAACAGCAGCCGCGGATCTTCTCCGTAGCGCGGGCTCGCGAGTTCCATCTCGTTGGGGCCGCGCGCCCCGTAGCGGTGAATCAGCGCATCCCAGGCCGCGAGAAACGACGCGGGCAGCTCCCGGGCTTCGACTCGCTTCGCGAGGCGCGGGAGGTCGTCGAACTCGACGGCATCGAGCAACCGGCTGGCCGCGAACATCTCGACCCCCATCTCGATCACCAGTTCACCGTCGAATCCCCGGCCCATTCGGTCGAGCAATTGCTGTGTTTGCGGGTCGGCGCGACTCGAGAGGGCGCCGAGGATACCGACTGCCCCCATCCACCCGATGATCGTGGGCATGTCGCTGTCCATCAATGTCTTCATCGCTCGCTCGTGCAGCGCGAGGAGTTCGGCAACCGAAGCCTCGGGGGGCGTGGATCGAGCCTCCGCCTCGAAGCGCTCGGCCTCGCGCTGGTACCGCTTCAGGTATCGCTCGGGAGCGACCATTGCGACCCCGGTTCTCCATGCCTGGCGCCGGAACCCCCAAAGCACTCCGAAGGCCGCGCGCGCAACGCCGCGCCACGAGAGCCAGTCCGGTTTCTGCTTCGGCTTGTAGTCATCGCGGTTCACGTTGATCAGGGTGCGATAGAGAAGGATGTCCATGATGGTCGCCTGGGCGGCCATCACCTGGGGACTCATGAACCAGAAGATGTCCGAGAGCGCGGCGTACATGCGTGCCCCGCGAAACACCAGCAGATCCTCGAGCGG
>JAYGDB010000070.1:0-8635 GCA_046583095.1 Myxococcota bacterium
TAGTGGGTGAGGAAGACGCCCTTCAGGTTTCCAAGGGGCATGTCATCGAGCGCCAGGTTCTCGGTCGAGCCGGGCCCGCTATCGACCACGAACATCGAGTCGCCCGCGACGACCGCCGTGCAGGCCGCCGCGCGGTCCGCATCGGCGAGCGGCGCGCCGGTTCCGCACAGCACCACGTGCAGGGCGTCGGCATCGAAGCGCTCCATCGGATCGACCGCCGCGCGACCGTTGGCCACTCGCTGTACCAGGCGGTTCTGGATGTCTTCGCAGGCGAGCAGCAATGCTGCCGCGACGAAAACGAACAGGACTCGAACGGACTTCTCGATCAGCCCCGCTTCGCGCACCTCGCTAGACCCCGACGATGAAGCTGCAGCTGGTCGTGCCACTCCCGCCGATGTTCAACGTCTGGAAGTTCTTCGCTCCCTCGACCTGAAAGTCCCCGGCCTGGCCCGTCACCTGGAGATAACTATCGAGAAACTGGCGTACGCCGGTAGCGCCCACCGGGTGCCCGGCGCCGATCAGGCCACCGCTCGGGTTGATCGGGTGCTTGCCGTCGATCTCGAGCCAGCCCTCCTCGATCGCCTTCCAGCTCTCCCCGGGTTCGGTGAGGCCGAAGTGGTCGATCGCCATGTACTCGGAGGTCGTGAAGCAGTCGTGGGTCTCGATGCCGTCGAGGCCATCGGCATCGGCGATCCCGGCGCGCTTCATGGCGCTCACGACCGTGCTGCGGACGTGGGGCAGCACGTAGCGGTTGTCCCGGCTCTCCATCACCTTGTCGGAGAAGCGCAGGCGGGCAGTATTGTGTCCCCACCCCTTGATGCGCGGGATTTCGGACAGCGCGATCCCCTGTCGCTCCGCATACTTCTCGGCGTAGGCCCGGGACGCGAGGAAGACCGTCACGGCCCCGTCGGTTACCTGCGAGCAATCCGCGATGCGAATGCGTCCACCCACCTCTGCGTTGTCGTCCGTGCGGCAGAGGGCCTGCTCCTTGTTCATGTACCAGGTGCGGGTCTGCGCGTTCGGGTTCAGCTTCGCGTTCGCGTAGTTGATCTTGCTGATCTCTGCGAGGTGCTCGTCCTTGAGGCCGTAACGCTCGTCGTACACATCGCCCAGTCTTCCGAAGAGCTTGGGGAAGGGGAACTCGATGCCCTCCGCCTCTTCCTCGTACCAAGCGGCGGTGCCGAGGAAAGAGCCACCCTCGCCGGGCGACACAGTCTTCATCTGCTCGATACCGACGACAGCCTGGAGGTCGTAGCGCTCCGCCTCGATCTCGGCCGACGCGGCCAATAGCGCGATGCTGCCCGACGCACAGGCGGCCTCGTGTCGGCTCGTGGGAAGTCCGCTGAAAGCGGGATGCACCTCGGTGAAGAACGCGCCCAGGTGACCCTGCATGCAATAGAGCTCGGCGGCGAAGTTCCCGACGTGAGCGCTCTCGACCTCCTCCGGATCGATGTTGCACCTCGCGAGCGCACCGAGCACCGACTCGCGCATGAGCGCCGAGAAGTGCTTCTTCTCCTTCGTCCAGTTGCGTGCGAAATCCGTCTGGTATCCACCGAGAACGTAGACTTCCGGAGTGGCCATCTTGGGAGTTCCTCTCTTGAGTCTGGAGTCGAAAAGGTAGCCCGGGCTCAGCCCGCGACGAAGTACTTGCCGACGTTGATTACCGGGTGCTCGAAGAAGCGATCGGGCTCGCCGCTGGCGGCCGCTTTCGAGATCGCCTCGGGGACAGGCAGGCCGGCCGCCTCGATCATCTCGACCGCCGAGGCAGGACCCATGGTATCCACCAGCACGCTGGGCGGCGCCCAGTTGAAGCCGGCGCCCATGATCAGGTCGATACCCGTGATGGTCTCGCTGACCTCGCCCGC
Organism: Myxococcota bacterium; assembly: GCA_046583095.1. Taxonomy (GTDB): domain Bacteria; phylum Myxococcota_A; class UBA9160; order UBA9160; family UBA4427; genus JAJDAN01. The sequence goes on from JAYGDB010000070.1 coordinate 1,866, forward strand.
ACGGTGGAACGCGTAGCTGATGTAACCGGCGATCACCTTGCGGGCCAGCGCGGCCTCGTCGCCGTCGGCAGCGAGGAAAACCTGCATGCCCTCCTCGTAGCGACCCTGGGCGTAGAGATGCGCGACCCCGTCGACGTACGACAGGTCGGGCAACTTGATGTCGTCGACGGGCGTGTAGTCGCCGCTCGCGACATCGAGCGCGAGCTGCGTCTTGCCGTCGCGCTTGAAGAAGCCGGCACCCGTCTTGTCGCCGAGCACCCCCTTCTCCATCAGAGCCGCCATGTACCCGGGCAGGCTGAGCGTGGCATGCGCTTCGTCGTCGGTGTTCGCGAAGACGTTGTCGACGATGGCGCGATGGATGTCCCAACCGACGAGGTCGATGGTGGCAAGCGGGGTCAACGCGCGCCCCGTGTAGGGGCCCACGAGACGATCTACCAGCACCGGGCCGAGTTGCTCGGCAAGCTGCGCGGCCTCGTTCAGCACCTTGAAGCCGACCCGGTTGCCCGCAAAGGCGGGCGTATCGAAGGTACGAATCATCTCCCGACCGAGCTTCACCCGGGAAAAGGCTTCGACGAAGTCGACGACAGCAGGATCCGTGTCGTCACCGGCGATGAGCTCGGTGCCGGTGATCACGTTCGGCGGATTGAAGAAGTGAAGTCCGAGGAAGTTCTTCCGAAACGAGTCACTTCGGCCCTTGCAGAGGGCGTTGATCGACAGGCCCGAAGTCACCGTGGCAACGATCGAGTCGTCCCGGCGTGCCTTCTCGACCCGATCGAACATGTCCTGCTTGATGTCGAAGTCCTCGGTGAGGGCCTCGAAGATCAGATCGGCCTTCGCCACCGCGGACTCGAGATCGCTCTCGTAGTCGCCGGTCTCGGCACGCGACGCGACCGTCGGCGACCGCACCTGCTTGATCGCAGCGGCCAGGCCCTCGTCCGCCTTCTCCTTGCTGCGAGCCAGGAAGGTGACGTTGGGAACGGCCTGGGTGAAGAGAGCTGCACTGCCGTAACCCATGGTGCCGTTGGCACCCAGGACGACGACTCGCTCGATGGAACGGCTTGCGAGGATCTTCCTCAAAGACATGACTGGATCTTACTCCCGTGGCTGGGGGTCCTAGGGATGAGTCCTTAGGGTAGTGCGAACTCTCTGCGAGCGGGAAATGCCTTAGCCTGCCTACCGCTGGGCGGGCACACCCAACGTTCTCGCACATGGCCCGGGCCGTCAACACAAACCCGTGATTTCGCTGTTAAGTTCGGGCCTCGCGCAGGGTCAACGCTAGCCTAGCCGGCATGCTCGAGATCTTCGTAGACGCCGACGCCTGCCCGGTGAAGGACGAGGTCTATGACGTGGCCTCTCGTCACGGCATCTACGTCTTCATCGTCGCCAACGCGCGGATGCGGGTACCGGAAGGCGCCGGGGTGGAAATGGTCCTCGTCGAGGACGGACCCGACGCGGCCGACGATTGGATCGCCGAGCACATCCGTCCCGCGGACGTAGCCGTCACTGCGGATATCCCGCTTGCCGCACGCTGCCTCGAGGCCGGTGCCCGGGTGCTCGGCACACACGGTCAGCCCTTCACCGAAGATTCGATCGGAGCCGCGCTCGCAACGCGCGACCTCAAGGCCGAACTCCGCGAGTCGGGACTCGTGGGCGGCGGTCCCCCTCCCCTCTCCCAACGCGATCGCTCGCGCTTCGCCGCAAGCCTCGACCGGCTCGTGCAGCAGGGGATCTCAGAGCTTCGTTGAGCCTGCAACCTCCGCGGATGCGAGTCCGCGACGGTTCCTCTCGAAGTTCGGGGCTCGCCTAGGCCTCGTCGGGAATCCAGCTGCCGTGGAAACCGAAGGGCACCCGCGTAGGCAGGTGGATTCGAGCCACGGGCGGCTTCTCGAAGTCGGTCGCGTCGATCAGGATCAAGTCGCTCTTGTCGGTGGCAGGGTCGTACGCGAAGGTCATCACCCAGCCTTCGTCCTCGCCTGACGCACCGGGCGACGCGGCCAGCACCGGCTCGCCGGACTGGCATCCATTCAAGTCGTGACGCTGTCGCTTGCCCGTCTGCAGGTCGTACTTGAGGAGCGTTGCCCCCAAGGTCTCGGTCCCATCGCCCATGCCCGCCATGTATCCGTAGCGGTGTTCGAGGCCCACCACCCGGTCGTTGATTCGCGGGAAGTCTGCCGGGCTGTCGTCGAGCGGCTCGTTCGCAACGCGGCCGGTCTTCGTGTCGATCACCCAGCGGTGCAGCATGGCGGGCGTGCCCTCTCCATCCTGCGGGCCGAACGCCAGCTTTTCAAAGCGCGCGACGTCGAGAATGATCCGGTCTCCGTCCTCGTAGCTGTTCATCGGATGGAAGACGTAGCAGGGATCGATCTCGTGCCAGACCACGTCGTCGTTCGTGCCGTTACGGGGCATCACGCCGAGCCGGGCACCGTAATCGTCGCTCCAGCGAATCGGCATACCGCCCTGGGCCGCGGCTTCCATGTCGAAGACCATCGGCAGATCCATGAAGATCACGTGGTTCCGGGTGACGTTCCAGTCGTGCATCATCGTCGGGCCCTTGACGTCGATCTCCTCTCGCTGCACGCAGGTGCCATCGGCGGCCACGCGGTAGTAGACCAGGTAGGGCTTGACCTGCCCGTAGCCGAAGAAAAGGAGCTCACCCGTTTCGGGACAGATGCGCGGGTGGGCGGTCATCGCCGTGTCGAGCTTTCCCGCGTAGTCGTGCGCGCCCACCGTCTCGAGTTCCTTCGTGAGTTCGAACGGGAACGACCCCTCTTCGAGAGCGAGGATCTTGCCAGCGTGAGAAATCACGTGGGTGTTCGCGCAGGAGCGCTCCCGGTCGGTGGAGCCGTCTTCACCGGTGCGGAGGCCGTCGGGGTCCAGCAGCAGCGGGGTCTGCACGTAGCGGTTCCGGTACCAGGTGGCTTTGCCCTTCTGCAATTCCACCCCGTGCACCATTCCGTTGCCGACGAACCAGTGGAACGAGAAGCCAGACTGGGGGTTCGAGCCATTGCGGAAGAAACGGCCGCACAGTTCCGGCGGGATTGCGCCGGTGACGTCCAGATCGAACTCGGTCCGCTCTTCGAAGACGGGCGCGAAGTTGCCGGTGAGGTGAAAGGGAAGCTCTTCGGTCGTCGTCAACAAGCTCATGGGACCTCCGTGACGAGAAGGTGGCACACATTCGCGCGCTCGGGGACGCCGGGGGCCATGCTTCGGAGGTAGCCCCCGCCCCTCCCCTAGGCGACCGGATTCAGGTGATACAGCAGCGCGTAGATCAGGACGCCGGTCACCGACACGTACATCCAGATCGGCCACGCGATGCGCGCGAGCCGACGGTGCTTCGGGCGTTCGTCCCGTAGGCCCAGGCGGATCAGCAAGATCGCGAGCACCGGGACGGTCGCCGCGAGGACGACGTGGCTGAAGAGAAGCACGAGGTACGCGAGCTTGGCCGCGCCCTCGACGTGAAAGGTCGTGCTCTCGAACCCCCGCGAGACCTTGTGGCTCACGTAGAAGAAGAGGAAGAGCGACGAGACTCCGAAGGCGCTGAGCATCACCCGGCGATGCGCATCGATGCGACCTTGCTTGACGAGACGGCGCCCCGTGACGAGGAGCGTCAGCGCGAGGCCATTGAGTCCCGCATTGACCGCCGGAAGGAACGAGAGATCCATCGTGTCTTCTCCTCCCCTAGGGTTTCAGCCCGAGGGATTCTTCGATGCGAAGCGGAGGCAGCGCGCGCCGCTGCATCAGGAGCGCAACCTCCTCGTCGGGCAGGTACATGCTGCTCGTGAACGGTCCCTTGGGCCGATCGATGAACCAGACGTGGAGCATCTCGGGGCTGCGCTGCATCGGATGGCCTTGCTCGCATCGGCCCTGCTCGTCCGCGGTGCCCACCAGCAGCATCTCGCCCCGCAGGCACTGAATCGGCGCCCACACGTGGTAGTGCCAGAGTGTCAGCGGTCCTCCAATCTGGGGACCCCAGGCCCTCGGCTTATTCGCGTAGAACATCAGACCCGCAAGGCCCTTTCCCTCGGGCGTGTCGTAGTACATCAGGAACTCGGGCTTGTCACAGTCGAGGATGGCGTCGTCGAAGACGTGCTCGGGCTTCACGTAGTGGCGCCGGTCCCCGAAGAGCAGCGCGTAACCCTGATCGAGTGCATTCCTGAACTGGAACCAGCCGTGCCGCTTGGCCGCCTGGAAGCAGCGCTCGACGAGATCCTCGGAGGCCCGGATCTGCTCCGGGCTGGGACGACTGCCCTCCGGATAGCTCGTCACCTCGTAGATGACCATGCGCGGCTTCTTCTGGGGCTCCTTGGTAAGGGTCGACTCGGGAACCCACGTGCGCTCTCCGCCCCTGTAGAGGGAAGCGAGACGGTCGGCAGCCGGCGCTGGCGCGTCACACGCCGTCCACGCCAACGCGACCGCGCACGCTGTGGCAACTCCCCGAGTTGCCGTCACGTGTCTCCTCGGGCGAGAGCCAAGCCCGAAGCCGCGGCGGCTGCACGCAGCCGCGCGTGCAGCGGACCGAGGGTCTCGCGGATTCGCGCGATCTCGTCGTCTTCGAGACTCGAATAGGAGCGCGCGCTCGCGTCGTGCACCACCTTGATGCGGCCGCCCTCCACACCGCGCAGACCGCGGCCAGACCCGACGTCGCGGGCCGTGACCGGGCGCTGCCGCACGCTCGCCTCGACTCCGAGCCGGGCCGCGAGGCCTGCGAGCACATCCTCGTAGCGCTCGACCAGGGCCTCGTACTCCAGGCTGATGCAACGATCCGGAAACGACTCGGCCTGCTCGAGAAAGCGCTCGTGGATCGCCGCCCAGAAACGCAGGCTCTCCTCGAAGCGATCGTTGCCGAAAGTGAGCCACTTGCGGCGGAAGCCCTCGATGTTGACCACCGGATCCCGGAAGATCAGCACGAAGTGGGCGTCGGGGAACGCTTCCGCGAGAAAGCTCGCGCGAACGAGGTTCGTGTTCGGCCCCTTGTCGACGAAGGCCTCCGCGTCCGGGTCGCCCGCGGCCCGCGACCGGTAGAGGTCCAGCAGATCCTCCCGAGCCTGCGCGACCGACCAATCCGCCCGGGGCGCGAGCTTGGCCTCGTAGGCGCGGATCGAGTCGAAGCTCATGACGCGATCGACCCAGAGACAGGACGAAGACGAGACGTCTCGCGCGCTCTCGAGGGCCACACCCGCGACGGCGAAACGCTGGCCGAGGCTCGCTGCGAGCAGGCTGGTTCCACTGCCGATCGCTCCCGCGACGAAGATCGGACGGAACACCCGACCCGCATTGCGGCGCCTCCGCACGGCCTGCTGCAGGCGCGCCGTGGCACGGTCGACCTCGAGGCGCATGCGCCGCAACGCCGAAGCGATGACATTCGTCTCGCGCGAAGCCCCCATCGGCTGCGTTTTAGCAGCCCGCGCTTCGAGAAGCCCGAGCGCTGGCCCGAGATCCGACCACGCGCCGCAGCAAGCGATTCACCCTCCAGACCACCGGCTCCACCCGGCACAGGGTGTACTCGTGGTGGGGCGTCCCTGGGATCGGACGCGGCGGACATGCAACCTCCCGGCGCGGACTCGGGACAGCCTCTCACGCGTAAGTCCACTTCCTCTCGGGGCCCGCACCCTCCTGCCACTCCATGCACTGGACGTCGAAGTAGATCGGCAGCAGGTAGCGCACGTAGAAGGCGCGGACGGTCACCGGGCCCTGGACCAGATCGTCGTAGAGCTTGATCTGCACCCGGTCGTCCTCTTGCTGGAACTTCTGGCATTGCTCGAGCAGGACATCGACGTCCGAACGCTCGTCGATCAGCAGGCCCAGATGGTCGTAGCCCGGAACGCTGACGTGCTTCTCGCTCTCGGCGAGAAGCAGAAACTGGCCGTCGTCGACCTGCAGGTACAGGCATGTCTGACCGAGCAGATCGATGTCGCTGCTGGACCAGCCGAAGATGCCGCCGTAGAAGCGGGCGACGTCCTGCCGGAAGGTCGCGTCCATGCTAGCCGGAGGCAGCGTGAGCTCCATGTGGTTGAACCGCATGCGAGGAGGCATGCGCCGATGATACCGAAGTGCCCCGCGCCGAGCCCCGCGCCAATTGGCCGAATCTGCGGCAGAGTCCGACCATGCAGCGGGAAGCCCGCACGAAACTCCGCACGTGCCTGCGCGCCCTGGGCCTCGCGACGGCCTTTGCGTTGGTAGCCGGTACGCTGGTGGCTGGCAGCATCTCCTGGCTGAAGGACGCCCGCCTCGGCCGGCCCACGCTGGCATTCAACTACTCGCGCATGATGGGAAAGTGGCTCCCGGCCCTCGCCGACGCGGGCGCCGGGAGCGGGCGAACCATCGGGTTCCTCGGCGACTCATCGATCATCAGCTACCCGGACGGGCGGACCGTTCCCGACCGGGTCCAGCAGGCGATCGACGCCCACGGGCCGCGCCGGGGGCGGATCCACGTCGCGCCCCTTGCCATGTCGGGTGCGGGTCCCTTCGACTACTACTTCCTCGCAGACCGCATCGCGGGCGCCCGCCCCGACCTCGTCGTGATCGGTCTCAACCTCGATCACTTCTCGGCGGCCTGGAAGGGCGCCTACTCGCGTCCACAGCTCGCGGCGCTGATCGAACCCGCGCGTCTCGTCGAGGCCCTGTCCCTGCCCCTGCACTGGACCGGGCTCACGACCGACCGCCTGCTCTTCTACATGGGGGTCGTCCAGGCCGGGGGATACGACGCGTTCTACTGGTTGACCTTGCGCCAGGCGCAGGTGGGCCGCGCGCGAGGCCGGTTCGAACGTTGG
>JAYGDB010000152.1:0-9642 GCA_046583095.1 Myxococcota bacterium
CCATGCGCTGCCAAGAGTATCGGGCATGTCGGCGGGTTTGGCTTCAAGATGGTCGAGGGATTCCTTGGTTTCCCGCTGCCTCCACCAAAGTTACGGATAGGATCTGCGCCTTCTGATCCTTCAGAGACGACAATTCTGCCTGGCCGCGCCTACGCACGTCGCCCCGACCATCTGCTTTCGCAGGGCGGCCGGACTACGCGCGGCTACCCTGGGGCTGCTGGCACTCCAGCCCTGTCCCGTCGGCTCGCGTTGGGGGATTCCGACCGGTTGTGTCTGCGATGGATCAGATCTTGATATGTCTAGTGCTGGCGCTCGTGTAGTCGAGAGGGCGTATGGTAAGATCGCTCGTGCAGTCCCGTGGTGTTGAGGTCGACTGCACTGTTCTCGGGCCCCGATACGAACCACGAATCACGATTCTTTGAATTTGCTGCTAGCAGGGATCGACCGGAGACCATGATGCGGAAGATTCTTTGCGTCGTGGGGACGCGGCCGGAAGCGATCAAGATGGCCCCGGTGATCCAGGCCTTGGAGGAGGACTCCCGGGCGAGCGTTTGCCTCGTGGCGACCGCGCAGCACCGTGAATTACTCGACCAGGTGTTCTCTCTCTTCGGGTTCGAAGCGGACGTGGACCTCGATCTGATGCACGAGGATCAGACCCTGGGCGAACTCAGCGCACGTCTCCTCGAGGGATTGGACGCGGTCTTCGCCGAGGAGAAGCCAGATACGGTGGTCGCCCAGGGAGACACGACCACCGCGCTGATTACCGCAATGACGGCATTCTATCGTGGAATTCCGTTTGGGCATGTGGAGGCGGGGCTACGAACGGGGAACATGGAGAGCCCGTTCCCCGAGGAGATGAATCGCGTACTGACGTCTCGCCTCGCGCACTGGCACTTCGCTCCGACCGAGAGGGCTAGAAGCAATCTGCTGCGAGAGGGCATCGCGCACGAGCAAGTCTACGTCACCGGTAATACGGTGATCGATGCGTTGCTCCAGACAGTCGCAAAGAATCCGCCGCTGGAAGTCGGGCTCGACCCCAGCAAGAAGCTGATACTCCTGACCGCGCACCGGCGTGAGAACTTCGGTGCTCGCTTCGACGAGGTGCTCCGTGCCCTGCGCTCACTCGTCGAGCTCAATCCCGATATCGAGATTCTCTATCCCCTTCACCCGAATCCCAATGTTGCAGTTGCTGCAAGGCGTGCGCTCGGAGGTCATGCCCGGATCATCCTCTGCGAGCCTCTCGCCTATGGCTCGTTCGTCGCAGCCATGAAACGGGCTCACTTGATATTGACTGATTCTGGGGGTGTCCAGGAGGAAGCTCCCGCACTTGCCACGCCCGTACTGGTGCTTCGGGACGAGACCGAGCGCCCCGAGGCTGTCGAGGCCGGCGTGGTGAAGCTGGTGGGCCCCGATCACGATCGGATCCTGAAGGAATGCACGACGCTGCTCCGGGAGCCGAAGGCGTACGCCGCAATGGCTCGAGGCGTATCTCCCTATGGTGACGGCAAGTCGGCGGCACGGATCGTCGAGGTTCTCCTGGCGTCCGGCTAGGGTACTCGCGATTGTCGAATACACCCGCTCTCTCCGACGAGCCGCCTGCGGACAATCCGGGGCCCGTTCGCAGGTTGCTCCAGCGTCGCGAAACCCTCTGGTTCCTGGTGCTCAGCAACTTGCGCGCAGGACACCGCGACAAGCTCCTGGGCAACCTCTGGAATCTTCTCGATCCACTGCTCTTCATGGGCGTCTACTATCTGGTCTTCGGGATCGGGTTCAGACAGGCGCAGGGCTCGCCGCGCGACTTCGTCATCTATCTCGCGATCGGCGTGATCGCGTGGAGATTCTTCGGAGAAAGCGCGTCTGAAGCGGCGAACTGCATCCGCAGCCGCCGCGGGCTCGTCCACGAGATCGATTTTCCGAAGGCCCTGCTGCCGATCTCGATCTGCCTCTCGCGCCTCTACGACTTCTGCTGGGCACTGTTGATCGCCGTCGGACTCGCATTCTGGTTGGGTGTCGAGCTGACGCCGTCCGTCGTATGGCTGCTGCCGACTGTTCTTCTGCAAGCGCTCTTCACTGCGGGATTCTCGCTGGTGGTAGCGCACCTCGGTGCCTTCTACGCCGACATGACGAACGTTGTCGGAGTTGGGATGCGCCTGTGGTTCTTTTCTTCGCCTGTGTTCTACTTCGCCCGCGACGGGGCCGGGAGGCCGGGCATCATTCCCGAGGAGTACCTGTTCTACTACATGCTCAATCCGCTCGCGCGCTTCATGGATGCCTACCGGGATGCAGTTCTGTGGGGACGGGCGCCGGAAGCGGATTCGCTGCTCTACCTGGCGGCGGTCTCCCTTGCGGTGTTTCTGCTGGGCTTCCTTCTGTTCGCGCGTGCTGATCGGAGCTTTGCCAAGTACGTCTGACGGGCCGATGGCGCGTCGCCGCTGCTCTCGGCCAGCTAGGCCAGCTGCGGCTCCCTTACTTCCTACTTCGGCTGTATGCTGCTTCGATAGGCGGCCACGACCTCGGTCGGGCTGCCGAGCATCCGGATCTTGCCGGCGTCCATCCAGGCCACTCTCGTGCATGAGTCCGAGATGAGACTCAGATTGTGGTTGGCGAGCACCACTGTCTTCTTGTCTCCGCGCAGGTGCTCGAGCGTTGTGCCCGCCTTCGCTCGGAAGGCTTCGTCGCCGGCTCCTAGCGCCTCGTCCAGGAGTAGAACGTCGGGATCCGTCTCGATGGCCACCGAGAATCCGAGGCGCGCCCTCATCCCGGCAGAATAGGTGCGGACCGGTGCGTGAATGAATTTTCCGAGCTCGCTGAAATCAACGATCCGATCGATCCTGTCGTCGAGGGTCCGCTTCGACATCCCCAGTAGGCTGCCGTTCAGATAGACGTTTTCGTGTCCGCTCAGGCTCGGGTTGAACCCGATCCCGAAGCTCAGAAGACATGCGGTCTTGCCGCGCACGATCGCTTGTCCTCGGTCGGGACCGAAGACTCCCGCCAACGTCTTGAGGAGAGTCGTCTTTCCCGAGCCGTTTGGGCCGATGAGGCCAAGGACCTCGCCGGGATAGGCTGTCAAGTCGATTCCCTGCAGCGCCCAGAACTTCTCGCGCCAGCGACGCCCAGGCAGAAACCCACGAATCAGGGTCTCTCGCAGCGTTACCTCTCGCTGGAAATAGCGAATCATGAAGCGAACCCACAGGTCTTCGACAATGATGCTGGGCCTCGCAGTCATGCTTCCAGGCACTCCAGGCCTATTCGGTTCTGATGCTAACGCGGAATCCGCTGCGAAGAGGCTCTGTTGCCCGAACTCGACACCAAGTCGGTCTGCCGATGGCGGCAGGACTACTCGCGCAGGTGTTCGGCCAGCGCGCTCTGCCACTCCTGGTAGCCGAGCCCGCTCAGGTGGAGGTTGTCGTAGCTGAGCTCGCTGCGGATGGCTCCCTTGTCGTCGGCGAAGCGGGAGAAGACCCGGACGAGTGGCAGCCTGCGTTCTTCGGCGAGTCGGGCGATCTCGGCGTTCAGGGACAGGATGCGCTTCTGGAAGGCCGCCTTGCGCGGGAAGAGTTCGTGGAGATGAACCTGCGTCTCGGGAGACTCGCCCCGCACGCGATCGAGAATCGACTCCAGGTTCGCCACGATCTCGTTCTCGGACATGCCGCTCGACAGGTCGTTGGTACCGATCGCGATCAAGAGCTTGCGCGGGCACCCCTTCGTGATGGGGTCGAGACGCTTCAGCAGGTCGTCGCTCCGGTCGCCTCCGATGCCGCGATTGCGAATCCGCGTGCCCGGCGCGATCTCGTCCCATTGGCCGCCCGCGGTGATGCTGTCGCCGAACAGCACGATGTCGTCGGGCCCGACCGGGTAGGCGTCGAAGAAGGACAAGCGTCCGCGAGAGACAAGGGGGTGGACCACGGCTCGCAGTAGCTTCATTCCACGCCAGCGGAACGCGAGGGCAACGGCGACGACGATCGCGGCGGTCACGTAGAAGCTGGTGCTCAACTCGAGTTCCTGCCTGGGCCGAAGCGGGTGGAGAACGGACCCGGTTCATGGTGGCATCCGATGGGGCGCGTGCAACGGCTGGGAGATCGCCGCGCGAGGGCAGCGCGCCGACTCCCCGGCTGCGTGTTCGCAGGCGAGGCAGTATATTGACACGGTTGTAACTACGGAGATCGCTGATGACGATCGAGCATTCCCCCGCTCCCGAGCCGGTCGAGCCGGAGTTCGACCCGGATGCGCTGCGTGAGAAGTACCGCGCCGAGCGGGAGAAGCGGGTTCGGCCCGACGGCAACCAGCAGTTCATCGAGGTCGCGGGCGAGTTCGCCCACTACCTAGACGACCCCTACGTCGAGCCTGGCTTCGAGCGCGATCCGCTGACCGACGAGGTGGAGGTCGTTGTGATCGGGGGCGGCTTCGGGGGATTGCTGGCGGGTACGCGTCTGCGCGAGGCCGGCGTCCAGGACATCCGCATCATCGAGAAGGGCGGCGACTTTGGCGGCACCTGGTACTGGAACCGCTACCCGGGCGCGATGTGCGACGTGGAGTCCTACATCTACCTGCCGCTGCTCGAAGAGCTCGACTTCGTCCCGAAGGAAAAGTACACCCACGCGCCCGAGATCCTGGCCCACAGCAAGGCGATCGGCGAGAAGTACGACCTGTACCGGAACGCCTGCTTCCAGACCGAGGTGACCGGGATGGAGTGGGACGAGGGGGCCGAGCGTTGGGTCGTCTCGACGAACCGCGGCGACGCGATGAAGGCCCGCTTCGTGTGCATGGCAAACGGCCCGCTGCACCGACCGAAGCTGCCCGGAATCCCGGGTGTCGAGGGCTACCAGGGCCACACCTTCCACACGAGCCGCTGGGACTACGCGTACACCGGCGGAGACTCGGACGGCAACTTGACCGGCCTGCACGGCAAGCGTGTCGGCATCATCGGCACCGGCGCGACGGCGGTGCAATGCGTTCCGCACGTCGGCGAGGCCGCCGAGCACCTCTATGTCTTCCAGCGCACGCCCTCGTCCATCGACGTGCGAGCGAACCGCCCGACCGAACCGGAGTGGGCCGAGAGCCTCGAGCCCGGCTGGCACCAGCACCGCATGGACAACTTCAACAGCCTCGTCTCGGGCGGCTTCCAGGAAGAAGACCTGGTGAGTGACGGCTGGACGGACATCATCCGCAACCTGCTGATCATGGTTCGCGAGGAAGGGAAGCTGGACTTGTCGCCAGGAGGCCTGGCGAAGACGATGGAGACGGCGGACTTCCGGAAGATGGAGCAGATCCGGGCCCGCGCCGATGCGATCGTCGAAGATTCGGTCACCGCCGAGGCCCTCAAGCCGTACTACCGGCAGTTCTGCAAGCGCCCCTGCTTCCACGACGAGTATCTGCAGGCCTTCAACAGTCCGAACGTGACGCTCGTGGACACCCAGGGCCGGGGTGTGGAGCGGGTGACCGAGAAGGGCGTCGTCGTGGATGGGCAGGAGTACGAGTTGGACTGCCTGATCTATGCGACGGGCTTCGAGGTGGGGACGTCCTACACCCGACGGTGCGGCTACGAGTTGATCGGGAAGGGTGGCCAGAGCCTGACGGAGAAGTGGTCGGACGGGGTCTCCACCTTCCACGGAATGCACATCCGCGGATTCCCGAACTGCTTCATCATGAGCAACGTGCAGAGCGGCTTCACGGTGAATTTCCCGCACGCGCTGAACGAGCAGAGCAAGCACATCGCGTACATCATCCAGCACGCTCTCGAGAACGAGGTCGGGACGCTCGAGGCCTCGGAAGGAGCCGAAGCGGACTGGGTTCGCACGATCATCGAGAAGGCACGCGGCGGTTTGAGCTTCCTCGAGGAGTGCACCCCGGGCTACTACAACAACGAGGGTCAGCCGGGCGAGCGAAACGGTCAGAACGGCTTCTACGGTGGTGGCTCGATCGAGTTCTTCAAGCTGCTGAAGGACTGGCGGGACAAGGGCGGGCTCGAGGGCCTGGATCAGGGTCCGGCATAGGCCGCGAGGTGGACGGGTTTTCCGAGCTTCGAGGTGATGCCGCCCTGGCGGTGTACATCGACCTGAAGAGCCCCTACGCGTTCATCTCGATCGAACCCACGCGGGCGATGGCCGCTGCGCTGGGAGTCTCGATCGATTGGCGCCCGTTTACGCTCGACATCCCGAGCTACCTGGGCTCTGCCCGGCTCGACAAGCAGGGCAAGGTTGCAAGCAGCAAGCGGACGCCCCAGCAGTGGACGGGGGTCCGGTACGCGTATCGAGACGCGCGGCGCTACGCGAGCCTGCGTGACAAGACCCTGCGCGGCACCGAGAAGATCTGGGATTCGAGCCTGGCCGGCATCGCGATGCTGTGGGCCAAGCAGCAGGGCCCCGCGGTATTCGACCGCTTTCTCGATTGCCTGTATCCGCCGTTCTGGCGCCGCGAGTTGGACATCGAAGACCGGGGCGTCCTCGAGGGGGTGCTTCGCGAGGGCGGGGCCGAGTTGCAGGGGTTCGAGGCGTTCGCGAACGGACCGGGGCGGGCCCTGCATGACGAACTCAATCAGGCGGCGTTCGACGCGGGCGTGTTCGGGGTGCCGACGTACCTCGTGGCGGACGAGATGTGGTTCGGGCGCGAGCACCTACCTCGTGTCGCGTGGCTGTTGGCCGGCGCCAACGGTCCCGCTCCCGAAGTCGCCAACCAGGCCTTCGGCGCATGAAGGTCGGTGCCGGCATCGAGAAGGCCCGCGTGACCGTGCTGCTGGACGTCCGGCACCCGCACGCCTACCTGGCGCTGCACCCGGCCCTGGCGTTCGCCGAGTCACTGGCCCTCGACGTCGACTGGGTGCCGCTCACGACGTCGACCCTCAAGCCCCCGAGCGTGGCCGCCGCAGGCGACGATCGAGGGATCCGCCACCGCCGTTATCGCGGCCAGGCAATCGCGCGCGAGATCGAGACCTACGCGCAGGGCCAGGGCCTCGTGGTTCGCGAGTTCTACCGGAGCGGAGACGCGGATGCCGCGAACCTGGGTTGGCTCTGGGTTCGCGACCGTCACCCCGATCAGCTCTCGGCCTACCTGGCCGAGCTGTTTCGTTCGTATTGGTCGCTGGAACTCGATCCGTCGAGTGGTGAGCAGGTTGCTGCCTTGGTCGATAGTGTGGACGCCAAGGGCGCTTCCTTCCTCGAATGGGCCGACCGGGAGGGTCCCTCGGTTGCTTCGCGGCTCGCTGCCGAGTTGCAGGAACGGGGTCTGTTTCAGGTGCCGGCGTACCTGGTAGAAGAGGAAGTCTTCTACGGCCGGCAGCACTTACCGATGATCCGCTGGATCCTCGCAGGCCGAAGCGGGCCGATCCCGATCTAAGCGACTCTCACTTCGGGCAGGCAAGGCTTGGAGCCTTCACGTTTCTCGAGTTACACGTTGTGAGTTTGGCACGACGCAAGTGATAATCCGGGAATGAGTTCGTCCGGAATCCCGGGTCTGCTGTTCCCCGCACGGGCCGACGACGGCTACTCGGGCCATTCGGTGGCCCTCGATGTGCGAGTCCAGAGACCCCCCACAAGGAGAGAACCCCAGTGAAGATCGCCCAGACCCCCCAACCCGATCAGATCGCCGAACTCCTGCAAGGCTCGGAAGACACCCCTGTGGTGATGGTCAACCTCCTGTCGTTCAAGGAGCATGCAGACGGGGCGAACGAGGGCATGAGCGGCGCCGAGTCGTACATGCGCTACGGCGCGAACATGCGGAAGTTCGTCGAGTCGAAGGGAGGCCGGTTCATCTGGAGCGGTCGCGTCGACTCGATGGTGATTGGCGAGAGCGACGCGGATTTCCAGGTCGTCGCGCTCGTCGAGTATCCGAGCCGCAAGGCGTTCGTCGAGATCGCATCCAGTGCCCACGTCGCCGAGATCGGCAAGGACCGCAGCGAGGGACTCGCGGGCCAGTGGCTGATCGCGACGACCGAGGCCGGGATCGGCTAGGCGGTATCGACCAGGTCGAAGTCCGAGAAATCCGGGCGTCGCATCATCTGGTGAAAATGGCTCGAGGTCCACGGCCACAGGGTCGCGATGCCGTCCGGATCCAGGTACCAGCTGTTGCAACCGGTCACCCAGACAGTGCCCTTCATGGCTTCCTTCAGGTCGGCCTGGAAGCTCTCGGCGGCATCGCGCTTGGGAGTGAGCGCCTTGCCCTGCTCGCGCTCCAACAGTTCGATGCAGTCGAGGACATAGTTCGCCTGGGTCTCGGAGACGTCGATGATGGAGATGTTTCCGATCGGGCTGTTCGGGCCGACCAGCATGAAGAAATTCGGGAAGCCCGGCATCGCCACCGAGCGGTAGGTGCGCGGACCCTGGGCCCACGATTCCTTGAGGCTCATCCCGTCGGCTCCGATGACGTTGTCGATCCCCCAGTCGTGGGGTCGAAAGCCCGTCGCGAGCACGAGGATGTCGAGTTCGTGGAGCTGACCGTCCTTTGTCACGACTCCACGCGGGTCGATGCGTTCGATCCCATCCGTCACGACGTCCACATGCTGCTTCTGGACCGTCGGGTAGAAGCGGGTGGAGAGGATCAGTCGCTTGCAGCCGGGCTGGTAGTCTGGCGTGAGCTTCCGGCGCAGCTCCGGGTCCTTCACGCTCTCCAGGTGTTCGCGGCACCCGGCGGCCATGCGGCGGCGAAAGAAACCATCCTCGACGACGCCGACGGAGGACAGGTCGAAGATGCGCTTGTACAAGCCTCGCGTGAGCTTTGCGAGGAGCGGCAGGCGCCGGGTCCAGGCCCGCTCGCGCTCGGAGTACTGCTTGTTTCCGATCGGGAAGATCCACTGCGCGGTGCGCTGGAACAGGGTAAGACGGCTCGCGACCTCTGACAGCGGCTCCATCATCTGTACGCCCGTGGAGCCGTTGCCGATCACGCCGATGCGCTTGCCTTCGAGGTCGATGCTGTGATCCCAGTCCGCAGAGTGGAACATCGTGCCGTCGAAGCTCTCGAGACCGGGGATCTCCGGGTAATTCTTGATGTGGAGCGGCCCGGTCGCGTCGATGAGCACGTCTGCGCGGGTGCGCTCACCGCTGCTCGTTTCGATTGCCCAGCCCCCGTTCTCGTAGCGCGCGCTCGCGATCGTCTCGCCGAACGAGATGTGCTCGAGCAGGCCGTACTTTTCGGCGACGTGCTCGAAGTAGTCGCAGATCTCGGGGCCCGGCGAGAAGCGGTGCGTCCAGTCGAGGTTCGGCTCGAAGCTGTAGGAATAGAAGAAGGAGGGGACGTCGCAGGTGAGGCCCGGGTAGGTGTTCTCGCGCCAGGTGCCGCCGACCGAGGTTCCCTTCTCGTAGATCCGAAAGCGCTTGCCGGCCTGCTTTAGCCGGATGGCCATCACCATGCCCGACATTCCGGCACCGATGATGCACGTATCCAGCGCTGCGCTTCGCGTCATGCAAGGCTCCTCTGGGACAGCTTACCGCGGCGTCGCGCGGGCTCCAGCGACTACCCGTTTGCGAGCATCGTCTGAACCGAACGGCCGAGGCGCCCCTCGCTGTCGGAAAGATCGACCTCTGCGAGCCCGATGCCCTCGTGGTCGGTGAGCAGCGCGTGCCGAAAGCCGAACCACGTGCCGACGGGCGCACGCTCCCAGTAGATCGTGGTGTCGGTGTTGATCATCGATACGCGCCAGGCATCGACATC
>JAYGDB010000233.1:0-6410 GCA_046583095.1 Myxococcota bacterium
TTGTTGGTCCAGTTCAGTGCCACCGCGAATACGAACGTGCCCGCGACCCACAGGATCAGCAGCAGCGCGTCGGCGTCGAGCGACCGGCGCGCCTCGCGCACGAGCAGCGCCGCCAGCGAGATGCCGCCGAGCGCAAACAGCGCGAGTTGCACGGCCAGCGATCGAACGCTCGCGAGATCGCCGAGCCCCGTCCAGCCGAGGACGAGCCCCGGTGCGAGCAGTGCCGCCGCGGCCACGACCGCCCCGAGCACGAGCGAAAGTCGCGACCACAACAGCGGTGCAAACAGCAGCGTTGCGATCGAGCAGCCGCCCGCGAACGCCAGGCCGACGAGCACGCGTCCGGCGACGCCTGGCCCGCCCGCGTACTGCCAGTCGGCCGCGAAGTCGGCCGCGTCGAACAGCAGGCCGGTGCCGTAGAGAGAGGTCGTGAGCGCCTCGTAGCCGAAGGCGACCGCCAGCGGCAGTGCCAGCGGCAAGGCCACGGGCCGCCACCAGCCCGAGGGCGCTGCCCGCTCCCAGGCGCGCCAGCCTGCGTGGGCCGCCAGTAGCGGAATCAGCGCAAAGCCGAAGTACTTCGTGAGGCCTGCTGCCGCGACCAACAGTCCCGCGGCCCACAGGCGGCCCGGCTTGTCGTCGTGCAGGCCGTCGAGCCACAGCGCGATCGCCCCCACCCAGAACGCGAGCATCAGCGTGTCGCTCATCACGTTGCTGCTCGAGACCAGAAATACCGGGCTCGCGCAGGCGAGGGCGGTGGCCTCGAGCGCCGCGCGGCGTTCGCCGCAGAGGCGCAGTGCAACCCGCCAGGTGCCGTAGGCGGCCGCTAGAGCGGGCGCCACGAACGCGAGGTGCAGCGCGCGCTCGCTGATGCCGAAGAGAGAACTTGCCGCCGCGATGTAGTAGCCGGCCAGCGGCGGGTTGCGGGTCACCTCGTACATCGGCCGCAGCTGCCCGTCCCAGTTCACCGAGAAGCCGAAGAAGTCGAAGGGGTGTGATTGCAGATGGCTTCCCAGCCACACAAACAGCGGATCGTCGATCGTGAAGGCCTTGTCGCTGAACGCGACCAGCACGACCCCCAGGCCAAGCCCAGCGGCCCATGCGAGCGTCGACTCTCTGCGGTTGCCCATCGGTTCTGTCGCGCCGCGCATCCGCAGACTGTCGCATACCTGGCGCCGCGAGTGCTGGGGAGCCGGGTCGCCCGACCGGGGCTTTCGTGAACGCCGGGACTCGCGATAGTGTCCAATTGGACTCACGGAAGCGCGAACGATTCGTCGGCCGGGGGGGCAGACCGCAGATGCGCGCGATCGTCGTCGTAGCTGCGCTGCTGGGTCTCGCTCCGGCGCTCGCCTCGGCGGCCACGCAGGTCCGCGTCGCAACCTGGAACGTCCAGGCAGTGGGCGATCCTGGCACGCTGCAGTACGACGCCGCGCTGGCGGTGCTCGAGCGGATCCAGGCAGATGTGGTCGGGATCAACGAAGTCTCGAGCAGTGCAGACAGCGCGAAGTTCGAGCAGCTGGCGCTGGATGCGGGCTACCCGTTCACCGTCGTGCCGGCCTCGAACCCCTTCGGGGCGGTCCGCAACGCCGTCATGAGCCGCTTCCCCTTCGCGGCGAGCCCGGAGATTCACACCGCGGACAGCCTTTCCGGGGATCCGGCGGCGCGAGACCTCTCGAGGCTGATCATCGAGGTGGTGTTGGATGTGCCCGAGAACGCGCAGAACCTGACGCTCGTCATCGACCACTGGAAGTCGGGCACGGGCAACGACGACGAGTTTCGCAGGGCCCTGGAGTCCTACCGAATCACCCAGTCCATCGACGATCTCGACTCGACCGTGGACGCGTTCGTGATTCTCGGGGACATCAACGAGGAGGTCGACTCGGTCCCACGCACGCCCAATCCATTCGATGCCCTGCCATCGGGCTTGCCGGCGTCCTTCTCGCTCGGTGCCGATCTCCAGGCGATACTCGCAGGGCCGGGGCTCGAGAACGATCCGTTCTTCTACCTCGTCGATGCCGCGGGCCTGGCCGCGGAGCCCCTCTTCGCGCTGCAACTCGATGGCAGCGACGCAACGCGTCCGGCCTCGGGGCGGCGGCTCGACTATATCTTCGTGAGTTCGTGGTTGGCCGTGTCGGCCGTCGGCGAGGTGTACGACTCGGCCGACGAGGGGCTGCCGAACGGATTGCCGAAGTTCGGGAGCGCGCCGCCGGTAGCTGCGAGCACCGACGCTTCCGATCACTTCCTCGTATTCGCCGACTTGAGCCTGCCCGCCGATGTGGTTCTGCTCCCCGCAGTGACCGGGTGGGGGCTGCCGCTGCTGGTCGTCTTGCTCGCGGTCGCGTCGTGGTCCGCGCTGAGGGGCAGGGCGCGATCGAGGCCCCGGACCGTTACAGCCGGCCCGCGGGGACTCCCAGACGGCCTCCGGGTTCGCGGATCCTGCTGAGCGGGTTGCAGCGAGGGGCTCGAGGCAGGGCTACCCGCAGGAGTTGCGCACGAGTTGCGCATCAAAAGTCTTCATATTGCCTTCATGTTGCTCATTTAATCTTGTCTTCATGTTCGTCCCGCGCCTTTCGCCGCGCGCACATACGAGCGCAAGACGCGTATGCATGGATGAAGGAAGAAGGAAGCCAGAATGAAGCAGGCTATCAAGCGGACCGGTCTCGTGGCTCTCTCCCTACTGGTCGTGTCACCCGCATTCGCCGGGGATAGGAATACGTCTACGAGCGGCACCGTCGAGGCCTTCCAAGCCAACTCGGGCAGTGGCACGCAGACGACGGCCAATGGCTGGATCGCAATCGACAACGCGCTGGTCGGGTCTGGCGCCCAGGCCGCAGACACCGAGTTCGACGCCAATACGGGTTCGGGAACGCAGGACAACTCGACGACCTCTCAGGATGCTTGGGAGAACATGGGCAACGCCAACTCGGGCATCGGCGGGCAGGTGATCGACTCGCTCAACAGCAACGCGGGCAATCGTGCTTCGAGCGATATCGTGATGACCCTGGGCGACACGTCGGTGGTCGCGAACGCGGCTCTCGAGGCCTCGATCTCCGAGAATGGAATCAGCGTGTCGGGTGCGAATGGTTCCGCGAATACCGCCCTCTATATGACGGACGGCAGCGGCTTCAGGAACATGGCCGGCGTCAACGCCATTGCGATGAGCTCGGGTCACAATTCGAGCCAGCACGTGAGCGTGAACGTGACCGCCGCAGTTACGACCGACCAGGTCGTTACTGCACCCGCTGGCTCGTCGGCTCCCTGAGGCAGCCGGCCCACCCCCGATCCGATCCTGCGCACAGCTGAGCCCGAGCCTCGCGTTCCGTCGGATCAGGCCGTCGTAGGAGCCGCCGTCCAGCTGCAGGTTCTGGCCTGATTGCGACCCCTCGACTCATGCCGCGCCGGGATCAGCCGTCGGTCTCGACCCTTCGGTGCTCGGGAACGGTGTAACCCGCGCCGTTCAGGGCCCCGACGATGTCCTCGAGCGAGGTCGCTTCGTCGTCGAAGCGCACCGTCAGCGTATGGGCATTCATGTCGGTTGCTACGGACTCGACCGCTCCGATCGATTGGACAGCCGCACGGGCCGTCGCAGACGTGCCGCCTCAGACGACGCCTGGCGTTTCGAGCACGTAGGTGACGTCATCGGCGAGCACGACGGACGCGCTTGCGACGACGAAGGCGAAAGTGAGGATGTATCGGAGCATCTGTGTCCTCCTCGGGTTCTAGCGGGTTTAGCGAAACAGCGCCGGATTGCCAGGGTGGGGCCCTCGCAACCGTCGACGGGCCAGCAGGCCCAGGCCGATGACGAGCACCCCGTAACCCAGCGGCGAGAGCGCGGGCAGTGGGGCCACCGCGGGAGCCACGGCGAGGAGCAGGGAGACTTCGACCGTAGCCGGAGGCGAAGCACTGTCCTGTGCGCGCAACGTGACGACGACGACGCCCTCGTCTCCCGCGATTGGGGTGCCGCCGAGGCTCCAGCTCTCATCCGGATTCTGGAAGGGCCCGGTGACCCAGCCCGGGGCGCCCAGGATGCTCACACTGATGACGTCTCCGGCATCCGGGTCGCTCACGAACCAACTCGTGTCGTAGGCGGTGCCGACCTTCGCGACGGGCAGGCTGGAGATCAGCAGGTTCGGCGGGTCGTTGACGGGGTTCACGCTGATGCTGACGCTGACGGGGTTCGAGTCGTCGCTGCCATCGTTGGCGCGGTAACTGAAGCTGTCGCTGGCGGCCTCGCTTCCGTCGTGCGTGTACGAGAAGCTGCCGTCCGAGGCCAGCGCGAGGCTGCCCGAGCTGGGCCCGCTGACGAGCGCTGCCGTGAGCGCGTTGTTCTCGGCATCGGTGTCATTCGTGAGCACGCTCGTGTCTCCGCCGGTGAGCGTGGTGGCCGTGCCGCCTTCATCGACGCTCAGCGTGTCGGCCACCGCGACCGGCGGGTCGTTGACGGGGTTGACGGTGATGCTGACGCTGACCGTGTTCGAGTCGTCGGTGCCATCGTTGGCGCGGTAGCTGAAGCTGTCGCTGACAGTCTCGCTTCCGTCGTGCGTGTACGAGAAGCTGCCGTCCGAATTCAGCACGAGGCTGCCCGAGCTGGGCCCGTTGACGAGCGCTGCGATGAGCGGGTCGTTGTCGACATCAATGTCATTCGTGAGGACGCTCGAGTCTCCGCCGGCGAGCGTGGTTTCGGTGCCGCCTTCGTCGACGTTCAGCGTATCGGCCACCGCCACGGGCGCATCGTTGATGGGGTTCACGCTGATGCTGACGCTGACGAGGTTCGAGTCGTCGCTGCCGTCGTTGGCGCGGTAGCTGAAGCTGTCGCTGGCGGTCTCGCTTCCGTCGTGGGTGTACGAGAACGTGCCATCCGCGGCCAGTGCGAGGCTGCCCGAGCTGGGCCCGCTGACGAGCACCGCTGTGAGCGGATTGCTCTCGATATCGCTGTCGTTCGCGAGCACGCTCGTGGCTCCGCCGGTGAGCGCGGTGGCCACGGCGCCTTCGTCGACGTTCAGCGCGTCGGCCACGGCGACGGGCGGGTCGTTGACGGGGTTGACGGTGATGCTGACGCTGACCGTGTTCGAGTCGTCGCTGCCATCGTTGGCGAGGTAGCTGAAGCTGTCGCTGACGGTCTCGCTTCCGTCGTGGGTGTACGAGAACGTACCGTCCGGATTCAGCACGAGGCTGCCCGAGCTGGGCCCGCTGACGAGGGCTGCCGTCAGCGCGTTGTTCTCGGCATCGGTGTCATTCGTGAGCACACTCGTGGCGCCGCCGGTGAGCGCAGTGGCCGTGCCTCCTTCGTCGAGGCTCAGCGCGTCGGCCACTGCCACGGGCGGGTCGTTGACGGGCGTGATGGTGATCGCGAAGACCGTACTTGCGACGCTGCCTCCGTTGCCGTCTGAAACCGTGAAGGTGAATGAGTCGCTCGCGGCTTCGCCGCCGCCGTGGCTGTACGCGAGGGCGCTGGCGTCGATCTGGGCCTGGGTGAAGCTCGCACCGAGGTTGAGGCTGCCGCTCGTGGGGGCGGCGGTGACGCTGTAGGTGAGGGTCTGCCCCGCGTCTGCGTCCGTCACCTCGAGCTCGCTCGACGTGATCGCGGCGCTGGCTGCCTCGAGCAGCGTGAGTCCCGCGTTGGTTGCGAGAACCGGATCGTTGTTGGCGGGAGGAGCCGCCACCGTACTCGTCAGGGTGTGGGTCGCCGAAGCGCCCCCGCTGGCGGTGGCGACGCTCGTGATCTCGACGATGCTGCCGATCTCGACGTCGTCCACGTACCAACCCGTGCCGGACACGCTGGTGTCGGTCCCCATGCGGAAGCGGATGCGCACGTCCTGGCCGCTCAGTGAGGAGAGATCCGCGACGGTCTGGAGATATCCGCCGCTGGTGCCTTCGAAAGCGTTCCGGTTTGCGAGCGGGTTCGAGAAGCCGCCCGAGAGCACGCCCGAATAGCCGTTCGCGGTGATCAGGCTTTCGAGATCTGTCCAGCTCACGCCTTCGTCGGTCGAGTACTCGACGACGCCTCCGTCATAGCTGTTCTCGGTGTTGTAATCATGCCAGAAGCTCAGGGTCGTGT
Organism: Myxococcota bacterium; assembly: GCA_046583095.1. GTDB lineage: Bacteria > Myxococcota_A > UBA9160 > UBA9160 > UBA4427 > JAJDAN01. Next base: position 6,053 of record JAYGDB010000233.1, read on the forward strand.
TCGTGCCCAGGGTCTCGGAGTTCGCCATGCTGAGGTACTGGTCGGATTGACTCGAGGGATCCGAGGCGAACCATGCCTGCTCGGCGCCCGGGGGATCCGGCTCACAGACAACCGACGCCAACTGCGGCTGGACGAGAGCCAGGCCTTCGATCGCGTTGATGGCTACTACCCCGCTCGCGAAGAACGGGTAGACGTTCCAGGAGCCGTTGAACTGCTTGCTGTTGCTGGCGGGGAACACGTCGAAGGAAGCCACCTCGCAGAGGTCCGCCTGTGCGAGATCCTCGATCTTGAGGATTCGCAGCCCTGCCTCGTAGTTGGCCTGGTAGACGAAGTCCCCCACCACGTAGAGGTTGTGATC
>JAYGDB010000030.1:0-2888 GCA_046583095.1 Myxococcota bacterium
CATGTGGCGCCCCTTGTAGACCAGGGTCGTCAGGAGTCCGTCCGAACGCGCGTGGTTGCCCAGGTACAGGTTCGTTCCGAGGTTGGTGGTGAGTGGGACGAATTCACCCCCGACCCCCGCGTTGCGAAGCGTGACGGGTGCAATCGCGAGGATCGTTCCCAGGGCCACCCAGGCCGTTGCTGCTGCCCAACGCCGCCAGCGAGCGAGCCCAAAGGCGGCGACGATGGATCCCGCCAGGAAGGGCGCGAAGAGCAGGGCGTTGCCCCGGGCGTCGGCCGCCAGGCCCAGCGCCAACCCCGTCGCGAGCCACCACCATGGCGACGGAGCTCGCAGAGCCTCCACCAGGAGCACGAGCACCGCGAGGTTCAGGAGAACGACCAGGGTCGCCGGCAGCGGGACGGCGCCGTAGAAGATCAGGGGCCCGTAGACGGCCGTCCCCAGACCTGCCAGCAACGCGACACCGCGCCCGAAGAGCGTCTGCCCGAGGCGATACACCAGGACGGCCGAGGTCGCGGACAGCAGCACCTGCAGCCCACGGACTGCGAGGGTCGAGGGGCCCGCCAGTAGCTGGATGAGAGCGAGGAAGTAGGGATACAGGGGCCCGAGGTAATAGACGCCGCGCTCCTCGAGCAAGACGTCCCCAGCCGCGATCTCGCGTGCAATCTGCTGATAGAGCTTCGCGTCGGAGCTGAGGGTCTCGAAGAAGGGCGTGCCGACGGTCTCCCACAGGTGGAACGACCGCAGGGCGAGGGCGACGCAGAAGACGACGAGCACATCGCCCGGTTGAGCGAGGAACCGCGAGGCGGGCCGATCGTTCACGTCGGGAGCCTGTCACAGAGGCCCGCGCCCGGGCAAGGCAGCCAGACCGCGGCTCCACACCTCCTGCTTCGTCCGAGGTTCGAGCGAGGAGACGAGCGCGCTCTAGCCGGTCATCCCGGCCAGCATGCCTCCGTCGGCCGTGAATTCGGACCCCGTGCAATACGAGGATTCGTCGGAAGCCAGGAAGGCGACGAGCTTCGCGATCTCCGCGGCGTCAGAGATGCGCTGCAGCGGCAATCCCTTGCGGATGTTGCTCAGGTCCGCCGCGGGCCCGCTGGTCCCGGACGGCGCGATCATGGGCGTATCGACGGCACCCGGGTGGACGGAGTTCACACGGATCCCCACGGCACCGAACTCCAGGGCCGCGGTCTTCGTCATGCCGCGGACTGCGAACTTGCTGGACACGTAGGACACCATGCCCGGGACGCCGACGAGCCCTCCGACCGATGAGATGTTCACGATCGAGCCGCCCCCGGCCTCGGTCATCGGGGCGAGAACTGCCTTCATGCCGAGAAAGACTCCGACCTGGTTGACCTGGATGACCTCCATGTAGTCATCGAGACTGGTCTCTGCGATGCTGCTCAGCTTGAGAATACCGGCGTTGTTGACCAGCACGTCGATCTTGCCGAATGCTTCGAGCGCCCCGGCGCAGAAGTCCGCCCAACTCTCTTCGCGACTCACGTCGAGGTTCATGTAGGTGGCGGCGCTGCCGAGCGACTCGCCCACCAGCTTGCCGAGGTCATCTCGCATGTCGCCCAACACGACCTGGGCGCCTTCTTCCACAAAGAGGCGGGCCTCCGCCTCGCCCTGACCGCGCGCCGCACCCGTGATCAGCGCGACCTTTCCCTCCAGCTTCCCCATGTCCACTCCTTCTCCTCGCTCGATCGAGACAGTGAGACGATACGCTCTATCGCTCTGGGTCGCAGCGAGCCGGTAAGGACGCCTCGCCTCGCGCATGGTTCGTTCGAGGCACAGGATCCGAAACGGGTTCAAATCGCCGCGCTCCGTTCTGATACGATGCAGCGCATGGAGTTCGGAGTCTTCCAGGGTGCGTCGGTGGGACCCAGGCCGTGGCACGAGACGGAGCCGCTGCGCATTCGAAGAGACATCGAGATCGGGGTGGCTGCGGATCGCGCGGGCTTCGATGCCTTCTGGGCGCCGGAACACCATTGCCTCGAGGAGTACTCCCACAATTCAGCCTCACACCTGTCGTGTCTGGCGGTGGGAATGCAGACCGAACACATCCGCCTGATCACGGGGATCTTCAACCTGTGCCCGGCGATCAATCACCCGGTGCGCGTCGCCGAGCAGATGGCCACGATCGACATCCTGACGAACGGGCGCGTGGAACTGGGCACCGGCCGCGGCAGCGGCTCGACGGAGGTCAACACCTTCGGCCTGCGCACCGAGCAGACACGAGAAATGTGGGAGGAGGCGATTCGAGCCATCCCCAAGATGTGGACCCAGGATCTGTTCTCGTGGGAGGGGAAGCATTTCTCGGTCCCCGAGCGCTGCATCCTTCCGAAGCCGGTGCAGAAGCCACACCCGCCGCTCTGGGTGACCGCTTCGAACCCGGGCACCGTCGAGACGGCAGCGCGAATGGGCCTGGGCGTTGCGATGTTCAGCTTTTCCGATCCACAGGTACTCGCGCCGCTGGTCGAGACCTACAAGACCACTATTCAGACTGCGCAGCCCGTGGGAGAGTTCGTCTACGACAAGATCATGGCCATCGCCCCGGCTCTGTGCCTGGAGGACGGCGACGAGGCACGAGCTCTGTATGCGGTGAGACCGGAGTGGGTGACGCCGCGCTTCGCCGTGTATTTCGACACGATTCCCGAGTTCGCGAAACGCCTCGAAGGCGAGCAGCGGCCGATCAGCCAGACACGGCTCCGGGAGATCATCGAGAAGGTGGCGCAGGATCCGACCCTCACCGGCCCCTTCGCCGAAGGCGACACCACGCCCGAGTTCCTGCACCAGAACGGAATCTGCGTCGGCAACCCCGACGAGGTGAGCGCGACGATCAAGCGTTTCGCGGACATCGGCATCGATCAGCTCGTGCTGGTTCCGGT
>JAYGDB010000042.1:0-7032 GCA_046583095.1 Myxococcota bacterium
GCCTGGTTGAAGGAGGCGACGCGCGGGGCGCGTGCGCCCTTGAAGGCGCGCTGATGCCGCACGGCGGGATCCGTCGGCGCGTGGGGAGCCTCCGGGGCGATGTAGAGGAAGAAGGGCTTGTCTGCTTGGGCGGCGCGCCGGATGAACGCCTGGGCCCGCTGAGAGAGATAATCGGTCTGATAGGTGAAGGGCTTCTCGTCGTGACGAACGAGTTCGCCGTTCTCGTCGCTGAAGAAGTCGTAGTAGCGCGTGAAGCCGGCTAGCACGTGGTAGTCGTCCCAGCCGGTCAGCAGCGGGTTGCCGTGCTTGCCGATCCGGCTCTCGAGGTAGTTCTTGTAACTGTTGAGGTACTTGCCGACGATGCCGGTGTGATAGCCCGCGCCCTGGATCAGGGCGCCGATCGTCTGCTCCTCGTTCTGGTCGTCGAGAAAGCGGTTTGCGCAGCCTCCGGGATCGCCGACCTCGAGTTGGTGGTTGTGCCGGTACTGACCGAGCAGAATCGTGACGCGCGACGGACAGCAGATCGGGTCGTTGAGGATGAAGTTCTCGAACGTGACACCCTGGTGGACGAGGTCGCGCTCGACGAAGGGCATGTGGGCGAGTGTCGAGGCCGCCTGATCGTCGGTGACGATCAACACGATGTTCGGCCGCGGTGGCGCATCGCCGCACCCGGAAAGAGCCAGGAGTCCCGTGGCGAGCACGACCGCGAGCTTTCTCGACGGGAGAGCGTTGAGGCGAGTCCGACGCCCGCCAACAAAGCCTGCGAGTCTCGTGGAGGGAGTCACCGCACCAAGATCGCACGCTCGCTCGCGTGGCTGCAAGCGGTACTCGCGCGTTCCCGCGTGCGCTCGACCGAGATAGCGATGCTGGCTGTTTGATCGGGGTCTGATACTCTCGCCGCAGATGGCGAACTCCGGCTCGGGCCTCGCCTCTGGCGACGTGTCGCGGCCCGGTGGTGCTCACTCCCCGATCGAATCCGAGGTCGCCACCGCCAAGAAGCGCCGGGGAAGCGGAGAAAAGGCCTACCTGGCTGCCCTCGCGTTGCTCGCGTTGGTTGCGGGCGGAACCTTGTGGTTCGCGTCGCAGTGGGGCATCGGCGTCAGCCCGGACTCGGTCAACTACCTGAAGAGCGCCGAGAAGCTCCTGGCCGGGCAGGGAATCTTCTCGCTGAACGCACACTGGCCTCCGGGTTACCCGGCCCTGCTCGCGATCGCGAGCGCGTTCGGATCCGATCTGCTCCAGACGACCCGTCTGTTGCACGCATCGCTCTACGCCGCCAACGTGTTGCTGTTGGCTTCGCTTGCGGCGCCGCGGACTTCTCGGGGCCGTTGCTTCGCGTTCGGCGGAGCGCTCTTCTTCGCAGCCAGCACGTTCGAAGTGCACTTCATGGCCTGGAGCGAGTCTCCCTTCGTGGGTCTCCAACTCGCGAGTACGTTGCTCCTCGCGCGTCGCCTCAGTGGTGGAGGCTCGATCGGGCTGTGGAGTTCGGCGTTGCTGGCGGGGCTCTCGGTGATGGTCCGCTTTGCGGGCTTCCCGTTCGTGGCGACCGCCAGCCTGGCCCTCCTCGTGCTCGACGACGGTCCGATGCGCGCTCGGCTCAGGCGGGCGCTCGCGTATGCGGCAATCGGCTGCGGCCCCGCGCTTGGCTACCTGCTCGGCAACGGCTGGGCGCAGGCGGGGCTGCACGGTCGCCAGTTCTTCTTCCAACTGCCCGGCGCCGACAAATGGTCGCCCCTGCTGCCGGACCTGCTCGATTGGTTCGGCCCGGAATCGGCCTGGCTCGGCGCGTTGCTCGGGCTCGCGTCCGTGCTCGTCATCGCGCAGCGGCTGCGCGTTGGCCGGGCTGCCGCGCGCCTTTCGCAGCGCGAAGCCGCGTTCCGCGTTGCACTGGTCTATCTGCCCGCGTACGCGCTCTTCATTCTGGCCTACATGACCTTCCTCGACGGCTGGTTCCGTTCTGGGCGGATCTTGTTTCCCGCCCTGGTCTTCTTCACGGTTGCGCTGGTGGTTGCGCTGGTTGGCTTCGCGGATCGCGGCGGACGTGCGACGACGTGGGCGTCTGGTGTGTTGCTGGCCGGTCTCGTCGCTTGCAGCGTTCACGCTGCCGACCTGCGGGTAGGCAGCCTCGCCAGTGAAGGCTACGGCCAGCTGGACCGGTCTGCGCGTGCGCTGCCGATCCTTGAAGCGCTGCGTCGCGTCGAGCTTCCGCTGATCTATGGCAACGGCCCGGATCTGATCTACCTGCATCTTGGAGCGGCGAGCCACATGCTGCCTCGCCACACGTTGCCCGAGACAGGCCGCCCGAACCCCGCCTACACGGCCGAGATGGGGCGGCTGGTCGAAGAGCTGGAACGCGGCGACGCGGTCGTCGTGATCTTCTCGCGCTTCCTCTGGCGCACCTACCTGCCGCGGCCGACGGCGCTCGAGGAGCAGTACGGGATGAAGGCGGCCTATCGTGCGCGTGACGGCATCGTCTACACAGCGCGGGGTCGGCCGCTGCGGCGGGTGGCACGCTCAGGGAACGCTGGCGGGTCTTCGCAATCGGATTGATACGCCCCGCCTTCGAGGCCCTCGGCTAGGGCACTCGAATCCGCTCGATCAACTCGCGCACCTCCGCGCTGGGCGGCGGCGTGACCGCGCTGACGCCGATCGCGACGGCGAAGTTCAGCAGCGCACCCAGGACTCCGATTCCCTCCGGCGAGATCCCGAACAGCCAGTTTTCCGGCAGGTTCTGCGCGAAGGGCTCCACGAACACACCCTTGAAGTAGATGATGTAGCCCACGGTGAACGTGAGGCCCGACAGCATTCCGGCGATTGCACCTTGCTTGTTCACCCGGAAGCTGAATATGCCGAGCAGGATGACCGGGAAGAGCGACGAGGCGGCAAGCCCGAAGGCAAGTGCCACGACCTGGGCGACGAAGCCCGGTGGGTTGTAGCCGAGATAGCCCGCCAGCAGGATCGCGACCGCCGCGCTGATACGGACGGCGGCCAACTCCTGGCGCTCGCTGATCTGCCGCGCGAACACGCTCTTGAGAAGATCGTGCGACACCGCCGCCGAGATCACCAGCAACAGCCCCGCGGCTGTCGACAGCGCAGCGGCGATGCCGCCCGCCGCGACCAGTGCGACGACCCAGTTGGGCAGCCCCGCGATCTCCGGGTTCGCGAGCACGATGATGTCCCGATCGACCGACAACTCGTTTCCATTCCAGCCGTGGGCCTGCGCGGTCGCCGCGAACGAGGCGTTGGTGTCGTTGTAGTACTGGATGCGACCGTCGCCGTTCTTGTCCTCGAAACGCAGCAAGCCGGTTTCTTCCCAGGTCTCGAACCATGGCGGGCGATCCGCGTAGGCAAGATTGGCTTCCGGCTGCCCCACCGGCCCCGTCTGGATCGTCTGCGTCAGGTTCAGGCGGGCGAGTGCGCCGACGGCGGGCGCTGTCGTGTAGAGGATCGCAATGAACAGCAGCGCCCAACCCGCCGATGTCCTCGCGTCGCGTACGCGGGGCACGGTGAAGAAGCGGACGATGACGTGCGGGAGCCCCGCGGTTCCGATCATCAAGGCCATCGTGATGCAGAAGACATCGATGCGGCTCTTGCTGCCGCTGGTATAGGCGACGAAGCCGAGTTCGGTGACGATCCGGTCGAGCTTCGCGAGCAGGAAGCCATCGCCGTCGACGACGGGGCTGCCGAACGCGATCTGCGGAATGGGTGTTCCGGTTACTTGCAGCGAGATGAACACCGCGGGGACCGTGTAGGCGAAGATCAGCACGCAGTACTGGGCAACCTGTGTGTAGGTGATGCCTTTCATGCCACCGAGCACCGCGTAGAAAAAGACGATCGCCATCCCGATCATCAGGCCGACGGAGATGTCCACGCTGAGGAAGCGCGAGAACACGATTCCCACGCCTCGCATCTGCCCTGCGACGTAGGTGAAGGAGATGACGATCAGGCAGAGGACCGCGACGACGCGAGCGGCCTGCGAGTCGTAGCGATCGCCGATGAACTCGGGCACGGTGAACTTGCCGAACTTTCGAAGGTAGGGGGCGAGCAGCAGTGCCAGCAGCACGTACCCGCCGGTCCAGCCCATCAGATACACCGCGCCGTCGTATCCCAGGAACGCGATCAGGCCGGCCATCGAGATGAAGGAGGCCGCCGACATCCAGTCGGCCGCCGTGGCCATGCCGTTTAACACCGGGTGTACGTCCTTGCCCGCCACGTAGAACTCGCCGGTACTGCGGGCCTGTGAAAACAGCGCGATCGCGATGTAGAGCGCGAACGAAGCCCCCACGACGAGGTAGGTCAGGGTCTGGAGATCCACGCTCAGTCCCGGTCCACGCCGTGGCGCTTGTCGAGGGCCGACATGCGCCACGCGTAGAAGAAGATCAGCGCAACAAAGACGTAGATGCTGCCCTGCTGGGCGAACCAGAAGCCCAGCCGAAACCCGCCGATCTCGATCCGGTTGAGGACGTCGACGAGCAGGATCCCGAATCCGAAGGACACCGCGAACCAGATGCTCAAGCACAGGCCGACCAGCCTCAGATTGTCCTGCCAATAGCTGCGTTTCTTCATCCGCATCTCTCGTTTCGCGAGGCCACCGGCGGGGCGCCACGCGTCTGCTGCGTGGCGATCCGGCGGGCCCCGACGGTAGATCATCTCGTCTCCGGAGTACTGGAGCGGGCTGGGCCGGTCCGATCTGCGATCCGTCACCGTCGGGCATCGGGGCTCGGAACTTCAGCCACTGAATCGCAGTCATCCCGCCACGAAACAGCCGCTCAGGTCACCCAACTCCCTGCAGTCTCGCCGGGTTCCGGACGGGACTTCTCCGAGTTTCTCGGGCTCTTTTCGGTTGACTTTTGCGGGACCGAGTGTGCACCTTGGTGTCCGAACTTCGCCGAGACTCCATGGATTCATGCGGGGGGTGCTGTCCTCGGGTGACGGTCTTTGGCTGGGGAGGGGGAGATGTGAGCGCTGCACACGAAGTCTTTCTTTCTTTCATTCGTTCTGCGGTAATCGCCGCGCTGCTGCTTGGCAGCGCCCCCGCGTTCGCGCAGGAGGACGAGCCCGAGTCCGAGAGGTCGGAGGGCGTCGAGGACATCTACGTGACCGCGGAGCGGCGTGAGTCGCGGCTACAGGAGACCCCAATCGCGGTCTCGGTCTTCACGGGCGCCGACCTCGACCAGAAGGGTTACCTCGATTTCGAGGACATCGGCTTCAGCGTCCCAAACGTCCAGTACGGACGTAGCCTGGTCGGCAGCGGAGGCTTCACGATTCGGGGGATCTCGTCCAGCGTTGGCGATCGCTCGACGGCCTTCCACTTCGACGGGATCTACGCCGATCGCGGCAGCGCGGTCGAAGGGCTGACCTTCTTCGACATTCAGCGCGTCGAGGTGCTGCGCGGGCCCCAGGGAACGCTCTACGGACGCAACGCCACAGGCGGGGCGATCAACGTGATTTCGACCCCCCCGGGCCCGGACTTCGAGGCCTTCGGCGACGTCCAGTTCGGCGGCTACAACCAGGTCCTCTGGCGCGCTGCGTTGAATCTACCCATCCACAGCGAGCGACTCTTCGCGCGCGTGAGCTTGTTCGGCGACCAGCGCGACGGCTACCAGAAGAACATCACCCAGAAGCAGACGATCACCTGGGATGGCTCCCCGGTCAAGAAAGAGGACACCGACGATTCTTCGGTCTTCGGCATCCGAAACCAACTGCGGTGGCTCCCCACCGACAACCTCGACCTGACCCTCCGCTACAACTACGCGCAGCGGGGGGGTGTCGGAGCGGCGCAGAAGACCCTCGGAGACTACCCGGACTTCGTGACCTTCCCCACGCCCTTCGGGGTTGACCTCGATGTCGATCAGTACTGCCAGTCACAGGGCGCCATGGACTCGGGCTGCATCGTGACCGACAACCCGGCCGACAACCGCAAGACCGTACTGGACCTGATCGGCGATGTGGATGCGTGGAGCCATGCCGTAAATGGCCAGGTCGTATGGGACCTTCCCGGAGAAACACAGTTCACGGGCCTGTTCTCGCATTACTGGTCGCGGAGCTACGGATTGAGCGACCAAGATGGCTCGGACGCAGACCTAGTCCGCGCCTTCACGACCGTCGATACGAGCTACGAGCTGTTTTTCGATGAGGTGCTCGGCGAAGATGTGCTCGACGTCGTGTCGGGCTGCGATGCCGCAGCGTACTCAGCGGGTGAGACCGCCGAGGAGGCCGGCTGTCGGCGAGGTCACAACGAGTTGGCGGAGACCGTGCTCGAGGCGCAGTGGAGCAGCGCAGGCGGCGGCGATCTCGACTGGGTGCTCGGCGCGTTCTTCCTGAACACCAAGTCGTTCAGCAACAATGTCGTGACAACGAAGCCGGCTCCGTGGATCAATACCCCAATTGCCGGGGTACCTTTGGAAAACCGATTCAACGACCTCCAGGTTCCGGTCCTCACAACCCTCAGCCTAAGAGCAAGGAGTCTCGCGGCCTTCGGTCAGGCCGAGTTAGATTTGCATGATGCCCTTGGGCGGCTCTTCTCCCTCGAGTCCGACACGATCTGGCAGAACTGGACCGCCACTTTCGGGTTGCGTTACAGCTACGATTGGAAGGAGGCCATCCGAAACACGCCCAAGATCGAGCCGATACTGGCGCTGCCGGTAATTGGCGACCTACCGGTACCCATCCAAGCTCAGATCGTCGCGCGCGACAGCGACAGGTGGAACTCCGTTACTGGTACCGCCCGTCTGAAGTGGGACTGGAGCGACGAAAATCACCTGTACTTCTCGGGCGCGCGAGGCTACAAGTCCGGTGTCATCGTTACGGCGTTGAAAAACGCGACCGACCCCGACAGTTCCTTCGACAACGCGGGTCCAGAGCGCATCTGGGCGTTCGAGGTCGGGTCGAAGAACCGGTTCTGGGACAATCGGATCCAGGCAAATTTGACGGGCTTCTACTACTGGTACCAAGACCTGCAGATCTCGCAGCTGGCAGAGGCCTCGGTCATCACCCAGAACGCGGCGGACGCGGATGTCTGGTCTTCGAAGT
>JAYGDB010000044.1:0-3159 GCA_046583095.1 Myxococcota bacterium
TCAGTCCCGGCTTGATCGCCACCGCGGAGGTGAAGGAGCAGATGGCCCGTCGCAGCGCGGACTCGAAGGGTGCGGGCGGCTGGGCGGCTGGACTCCTCGACAACCCGATCGGGCGCATGGCAGAGATCGAAGAGGTCGCGAACCTCGTCGCCTACCTGGCGAGTGAGCGATCCGGGGCGATCAACGGCACCAACATCCGGATCGACGGCGGCGCGTCGGATTGCGCAGTTGGATAGGCCGAGTGTCGTGCGGCGAGCGCTCTTCGTGCGTACCCCGGCGTCGTGAGGCGTCTACTTCGCGATCCCCTGGTTCACTTCGCGGTGATGGGTATCGCACTGTTCGCCCTGCTGCGCGGCATCGGTGGTGGGGACGGGAGTGCAGGCGGGCTGATCCGGCTGGGCGCCGCGGATATCGGTCTGCTGCAAGCGCGCTGGGAGCAGCAGTGGGGACGCCCCCCGAATCCGGAAGAGTTGCAGGGACGGATCGAGAGCCACGTCCGGGAGGAGATTCTGTATCGGGAGGCGCTGTCCCTGGGTCTCGACCGGAACGACACGATCGTCCGGCGACGGCTCGCCCAGAAGATGGAATTTCTCGCGAGTGGGGCGGCGGACGTTCCCGCGCCCGCAGACGACGAGCTACTCGCCTTCCTGGCGCAGCACCCCGATCGCTTCCGCGTCCCAGCTCGCGTCACCTTCGAGCAGATCTACTTCGGCCGGGACGCGCATGGTGAGAAACTGGCGGAGACCGCCGCCGCGGCGCTGGAAGTCGTGCGCGCGGGCGAGTGGCTGGAAGGCGACCGCTTCCTGCTGCCGCGGCGCCAGCAGGGGCTCACGGATGACCGCTTGGGACAGGTCTTCGGCGAAGGCTTCGGCGAGGCGGTGATGGCGCTGGTGCCGGGGCGCTGGGAGGGGCCGGTCGCTTCCAGCTACGGGCTCCATCTGGTCCTCGTCGAGGTCAGCCGACCCGCTCGGACTCCTGTCCTGGACGAGGTTCGGGAAGTCGTCCTCCGGGAGTGGCAGGCGGCGCATCGGGACGATCAGAGCCAGGCCTTCTACCGGCAACTCCGTGCGCGCTACCGGGTGGAGATCGAAGGGCGCTAGGAGCCCTGGGGCGACACGCCGATTACCTTGGTCTCGAGGTACTCCTCGAAGCCCTGCTCGCCGTTTTCTCGCCCCAGCCCGCTCTGCTTGTAGCCCCCGAATGGCGAGTCGACGTGGAACCACATGCCTCCGTTCACCGACAGGGTGCCCGCGCGAATTCGACGGGCGACGGCTAGGGCCCGCTCTTCGCTCGCGCTGCTGACGGATCCCGAGAGGCCGTAGATCGAGTTGTTGGCGATACGAACGGCGTCGTCGTCGTCTTCGTACGGGATCACGCACAGGACGGGACCGAAGATCTCCTCCTGCGCGATCGTCGAGTCCGGATCGACGTCGACGAAGAGGGTTGGCTCCACGTAGAAGCCCTTCGGCAGGTGCGCCGGCACGCCGCCGCCGACGAGCAACTTGGCACCTTCCTGCTTGCCCTTCTCGATGTACGCGAGCACTCGCTCCTGCTGGCGCCTGCTGATCTGGGGGCCCTGCAGGTTCGCGGGGTCCGTGGGATCGCCGTGGCTCCAGTTCTCGAACGCCGTCTTGACGAGGGCCACGCCCTCGTCGTAACGCGAACGCGGGAGCAGCATCCGGGTCGTGATTGCGCACCCCTGGCCGCCGTGCACGCAGCACATTGCGCCCGCGGGCAGGACCGCCTCGAACACCGCATCGTCGAGGATGATGTTGGCCGACTTGCCCCCCAGCTCCAGGAAGATCTTCTTCAAGCCGCTGGAGCCACATTCCATCACCCGTCGGCCGGTTGCCGTCGAGCCCGTGAAGGTCACAACGTCGACCCGCGGATCCGACGCGAGGATCTCGCCGGTCAGGTGGTCGGAGGAAGCGACGATGTTGAGCACGCCGGCCGGAAGGTCGGTGCGCTCCGCGGCGATCTTGCCGATGTGGGTCGCGGACCAGGGGGTGTCCGGTGCCGGCTTGAGGGCGAGAGTGCAGCCGGCGGCCAGGGCGGGCCCGATCTTCGCGATGTTGAGATAGAAGGGGACATTCCAGGGTGTGATCGCCCCGACGACCCCTGCGGCCTCGCGCCGCAGGATGCGCCCGTGCTGCGACCCGCTGAAGGGGATGTCCGACATGCGCTGCTCGTAGACGTAGGAGCCGGCCTTGTCCGCCCAGTAGCTCATCATCTCGATCGGATTGTCGACCTGCATGAAGGACGAGAGCGAAACCGGCGAGCCTGCTTCCGCCACGGTGATGGCACGGAACTGTTCTTTCTCCTCGAGAAAGCCCTCGTACAACTGGCGCAGACAGCGGGAGCGGAGGTCGGAGTTCTCCGACCAGTCGCTCTCGTCGAATGCACGACGCGCGGCGGCGACTGCGGACAACATGTCATCCTTGGTGCCGTCTGCGGCGACGCCGATCACCTCCTCGGTCGCCGGGTTCACGTTCTCGAACGTGTTTCCGTTGCTGGCGTCTACGAGAGCGCCGTCGATCAGGTTACGGGTTTCGGGTGCGAGGGCTTCGAGGGCCATGGCGTTCCTTTGCGGTGGCGGGCAGGGGGCGATTCTATCACGCGGCCTTCTGCGTTTCTGCCTCTGCTTCCACGAGATGCGGGGCTCTCATTCGAGATAGCCGAGGGCACGCAATCGTTCCTCGTGGTCTGCCCGCTCGTCGATGCTGAACTCGAGGGGCTTTAGGGTCGGCCGGTCCGACCAGCCATGCCGCAGATTCGCAAGCTCCTGTTGGAGCTTCGAGAACCTCTCGGGATGGCGAGCCGAGACGTCCCTTTGCTCGGCAGGATCACTTGCGAGGTCGAAGAGCTCGTCGCCTCCAGGACGCGACAGCAGAACGAAGCGTCCGTCTCGCAGGCTCGCGGTCTGCTTGCCGTCCTTGGCCCGAGCCACGAACGCATAGAAGGTCTCACTGTAGGCCGGAACGATGTCCTCGTGCGGCGAGAGCAGGCTTCGTCCTTCCACCTGCTCGGGAACCGGTATCTCCAGGGCCTCGAGGAGGGTGGGGAGGACGTCGATCAGGCTGACCGGTTGCTTCTGGACCCCCGGCGCCAACCGGCCCGGGATGCGCAGCAGCAAGGGGATCCGGATCGTCGTGTCGACCA
>JAYGDB010000053.1:0-9602 GCA_046583095.1 Myxococcota bacterium
AGCGATCAGTCAACTCATCGTGGATCGAAACTCCATGGGCTCCCAATACCTGAACTTCACGCTTGGGGCTCCCGTTGTTCCAGAACCCGGCACGATGGTGCTCATGGGAGCCGGGCTCGCAGTAGCCGTCCTGGTTGGCCGCCGGTCGATGAGCGAGAAGTGAACCAGGTATCCGGGGGCTAGCAAGAACAAGCGCCGCCCTGCACCCGCCATATGCTCTGCGCGCTCGACAGCGAGCCCGAACCGGTCCGCCTTCCAGCTGGCTACAGCTTGCGCTAGACCGCCCCCCTGGCGCGCAGTAGCTCCGCGACCACCACCTCGTCGCGCGCCAACGCGGCGGCGAGTGGCGTCGTGCCGTCCTCCATCGGCGCGTTCACGTCCGCGCCGTGGTCGCAGAGCAGATCGATCACGGCGGCGCCGGGCTCGCCTGCGACCCGGAGCATGTGCATCGCCGTGGCGCCGCCCTCGCTCGTGCGGGTGGCCTGCAACCCGTCTTTCGCGAGCAGTTCGCGCAGCTGCTCGACGCGACCGAAGGTCGCGAGATCGAACACATCCTCGCTGCGGTCGAGGATGCGCTCGCGGATCGCCTCGTGCCCGCCGGCGTTTGCCCAGCCGACCGGAGTGCCGTGGAATTGCGTGTCGCGCCCATCGAGGTGTGCACCCAGCGCGAGCAGCTTGTCCACGACTGCAGCGCGGCCCTCGATTGCGGCGCGGTGGAGCGGCGTCTCTGAGTAGTGCTGCCCTGGCGCATCGAGGCTCGCTCCGAGCTCGAAGATCAGCAGGCCCGCAGCGTCGCTGCCGTGTTTGACCGTGTCGTGGATCATCCTCGGGTCGTCGATCAAGGTCGAATCCCGCTCGAGTTGGGCGCGCGCCGCGCGCTCGTCTCCCGCCATGCAGGCCGCGCGGAACGCGGACGCGGGCGAGAGCTCGATGCGCGTAGCCCGTCGCTCGAGCAGCAGCTTCGCGATCTCGGGGCGACCGAAGAGCAGTGCATTCTCGTAGTGGGGCCGGTCGTCGTAGGCGTTCGTCCCGTTCGGATCGGCGCCGTGGTCGAGCAGCAGCGCAACTCGCTCGGCGAAACCCCAGGTCACCGAGACGCCGAGCATCCAGTCGAGCATGCTCCGCGTCTGCTTCTCCTCCGGCACCCAGTTCGGCATGTCGTCGGTCGTGAGGCCGTGCGAGATCATCAGCTCGATCCACTCGTTGCCGGGCGTGAAGTGGGTGTTGTAGAGCCCCTGTGAATCGTTCGGGTCTGCTCCCCGGTCGAGGAGCAACTCTGCGAGTTCACGCGCCCTCGGATGCGGGGGCTGGTTCTCGAGGCCGGCCTCACCCTCGCCCATCGCGCCCGTGAGCGCGGTGAAGGAGTAGACACCGTGGATCTTCAGGCACGCGTTGGGATCGGCGCCCGCGTCGAGCAGGACGCGCGCGGCCTCGAGCGTGTCTCCATCGATCTTCGGCAGCCGGCCGTAGCAGAGATACAGCAGCGGCTGCCAATCGTTCGGGCCGCCCGGTTGCGAGACGCAGCCGGGATCGGCCGCGATCGCTTTCCGCAGCGCCGAGACGTTCGCCGTCACGGCGGCGGTGTAGACGTTCTGGGCCGCGAGCGACGGATCGGCATCGAGCAGGCGCTGCGCGCGCCGGCGCCGCATCGGACTGTCGTCCCGATAGGTAATGCACGCATCGCGCAGGATGGCCTCGGCGCGCTCCGCGCTCGGCAGCGCGTGCGGGAGGGCCGCCCCGTCGGTTCGCTCGCCTGCCGATCGTGTGTCGTCCGGCCCGGCTCCCATTCCCGCCTAGTCTACAGCGTCCCGTTCGGCCTCGATGGTCGGCAGCCCGGCGCGCTTCCACCCGCGGTAACCGCCCGCCATGTCGCCTGCCTGCGCAAACCCGAGGTCGACGAGTGACGCTGCGGCCAGGCTCGACGAGTATCCGTCGTTGCAGACGACGATCAACTGCAGCGAAAGGTCCGCGATGCGTGGATCCGCTCGCTCGGATCTCGGGTCCGCCCGCCACTCGAGCACGTTGCGGGGATACCAGACGGAATCGGGAATCGCGCCTTCTGCGACGCGATCGGAGGAGTCCCGCGTGTCGATGAGTACCGCACCCGCGCGCTGCGCGGAGGCGGCTTCCGCGGGTGAGTGTCGCTTGATGCGCTGGCGCGCGCCCTCGATTTTCTCGTCGATCGTCTGGGGGTTGGGCATAGCGCGCGGGAGCCTAGCGGATCACTTCGAGACAGTTCGCGACGCTCCAGGTCGACGGAGAGGGACGCTGGGGCTTCCTCGTCGCTGCCGACGAAGCCAGAGTTCGCGGATTCGAAGTCTTCCTGCCGCAGCATCGTCCTCAGGCCTCGGACTCATGAGTTTGCTCCGGGTTTCCGCTATCCACGTTGAGATGCGTCGAATTGCGGTACTGCTGTGCTTGATCGCGGGAATCCCGCTCGCGCCCTCGGAAGCGCGTGCCGCCAAGCTGATCTTCTCCGACGGATTCGAGACGGGAGTGATCTCTTTCTTACGCTGGAATCCGCAGGTCTACGATCAGGTCGGGGGGGCGACCCTCGTGACCGCCAGTGGCGGCGGCCCTGTTCGCAGCGGCGAATACGCGCTGCGCATCAAGCTCTCTCTGGACGATCCGCTCGATCCCGGTGGCAAGCTCCGCAGCGAACTCCGCCCGCGCAGCAACTGGAAAGAGACCGTCTATCGGGCGGCCTACAGCGTTCCCCACATCTACGAGTTCAGCATCTTCTTGCCCTCGGACTGGCAGCCCGACGGTCCCGAGATCGTCGCGCAGTGGCACGCCAAGGTCGACCGGGACGAACAGGGAAACCAACTCGAACCGCGGCGGGCTCCGCCGCTGGCCCTGCGCATGACCGCCATCGAGACCTTCCCGGGATCGGGAGTCGGTGTTCCTGCCTGGAACATCGTGGTGCACTGGGACGACACGGCCATCACGCCCCAGAACGAGAGCACCGTGACGTTGGTGACCGTCCTCGATCCTCTCGATGCCTCGGGAGACCTGGACAACTGGGTCGATTGGCGCGTCGAGGTCACCTGGGACTGGCACGAGGTGGGGGACGGCCGCCTGCGGATCTTCAAGGACGGCGTCGAAGTCGTGAGCTACGACGGCCCGAATGCCTACAACGACGTCGAGGGGGTGGACTCGAAGATCGGTTCGTACAAATGGGACTGGTCCAATCCGCCGAGCCTGCGCATCCTCTACTACGACGACGTGAAAATCTGGCGCGAAGTCATCTCGATGCCAGCTCTCGGGTCCGTCGGTGCGGGCCTGCTACTGGCGTTACTGGCCGTCTCGGGCTTCGCGTTCGCCGTTCAGAAGCGAACGCTCCAGCGGAAGCCGCGGGTCGACAGCGCGAAATAGTGTCGGGGGCGGTGCGCCGCCTTCTCGATCCTCAGGTGCTCGCGCTCGTGGGCCCGGCGCGCGCGCTCCTTGTGGAAGTAGGCGACGCTGCGCCCCACGAAGGTTCCGAGGGCGGCACCGATGAAGACGTCGCTCGTCCAGTGGTCGTCGGTGGCGATGCGGCCGGCACCGATCGTCGCGGCGAGCCCGTAGCTGACGAAGCGCACCGGCCAGTTCGGGTACTGCTCGCTGACGACGGCCGCGAGCGTGAAGGCGTTCGTAACCTCGCCGCTCGGTAGCGAGAACTCGGTGCTCCAGGGATCGAAGTAGCGCGGCCCGAAGGGCCCCGGGCGCTTGCGTCCGATCGCGCGCTTGAGAACGGTCGAGTAGCCCTGGCCGATCGCCGAAGCCTCGATCAGCATCTTGGCGGTCTCGATCTCCTTGTCGCGGAAGATCATTCCGCTGAGCAGGAAGCCGCCCGTGACGGCGAGCAACGCGGGTCCGCGGCCAAAGGCCTGGATCTCGTCTCCGAAGCGCTGGAAACGACCGTTGTCGAGGGCCGCCTCTCGCACGTCCTCGTCGGCGAGGTAGATCAGGCCGGTGGTCGCACCGGCGACTCCCAGGAAGACGAGCCACTCGCGGGCTCGCCAGTCGAGCGGCGAGATGCTGATGTTCCAGGCATCGCTCACGGTCTCATTGATCAGCGAGTAGGACTCGTTGAGGGTTCGCAGCGCGCCGCGCCTGGCGAGATTGTCATCCGGATCGGTGTCGAGCTCGAACTCCGGCAACAGCAGCAGGTCGTCGAAGATCTTCGGGTCGGGCTCGGGCTCCGCCTCGGCGACGGAGGCGGACGCGATCGCCAGCAACAGGACCGCGATCGAGACACCCAGCGTGCTGCGTCGCCCGAGGAGAGTCATCCGGGGAGGGGATCGAACCTGATGCTCGGCGCCGCGTCAACCGGGTTGGCTTGGCGTGGCTGGGTGACGCATGTTCTCGGCTCGGGGCAATGCCTCCCGGAAGGCTTCAAGGAATTGCGGGGACGGTGACGACAGCGACGCAACATACTCTCGCGACGAGTCGCGAGGAGATCGAGGCCCGCGGCTGGGATGAGCCCGATGTCGTGCTCGTGTCCGGGGACGCAGTCGTCGATCACCCGTCCTTCGCGGCGGCCATCCTGGCACGTTGGCTCGAGCACCACGGATATCGGGTCGCGATCCTCTCCCAGCCCGACTGGCGCAGCGCCGACGCGTGGCGCGCGCTGGGACGCCCCCGTCTCTTCTACGGGGTGAGCGCCGGCAACATGGACTCGATGATCAACCACTACACGGCGAATCGGAAGCGCCGGAATGCGGACGCCTATTCGCCGGGGGGCCGGATCGGTCTGCGGCCCGATCGACCGACCGCCGTCTACGCGCAGCGATGTCGCGAGGCCTTCAAGGGTGTGCCCGTGATCGGGGGCGGCGTCGAGGCGTCGCTCCGTCGAATCGCCCACTACGACTATTGGTCCGACAAGGTGCACCCGAGCATCCTGGTTCCATCGAAGCTCGATCTGCTCGTCTTCGGGATGGGCGAGGCCGCGATCCTCGAGATCGCCCGGCGGCTCGACGCTGGCGAGTCGGTCAGGGACCTGCGCGACCTGCGCGGAGCCGCCTACCTGCAGGGCCGTAGCGAGGCGCCGCCTGCAGACGACGTGCTCGAGCTTCCTTCCTTCGAGACCGTGCGCGAAGACCGAATGGCCTTCGCGCGGATGACGCGGCGCTTTCACGAGGAGACGAACCCCCTGAACGCGCGCGGTCTCTTCCAATGCCACGGAGATCGCACGGTCGTCCTGACGCCCCCCGCGCTGCCCCTCTCGACGGAAGTCCTCGACGCTCTCCACGAGCTTCCGTACACCCGCGAGCCCCATCCGCGCTACGCGTCCGAAGGCGATGCGATCCCGGCGTGGCAGACCATCAAGGACTCGGTGCAGATCATGCGCGGCTGCTTCGGTGGCTGCACGTTCTGCTCGATCACCATGCACCAGGGAAGGGCGATCCAGAGCCGCAGCCACGAGTCGGTACTGCGGGAAGTTCGCAGCCTTGCGAGTCGCCCGGGCTTCAAGGGGCACGTGAGCGATCTGGGTGGCCCGACCGCGAACATGTATCAGATGCGCTGCGGCAAACCGGAAGTCGAGGCCATCTGTCGCCGCCCGTCCTGCGTCCACCCGAAGGTGTGTCGCCTGCTCGAGACGAGCCACGCGCCGCTCGTGAAGTTGATGCGTGAGACCCGCGAGCTGGAGGGTATCAAGAAGATTCATGTCGCCTCCGGAATCCGGATGGATCTCGCGGCGGACGAAGATGAATACATGGAGGACCTGGCGCGACACCACGTGGGCGGTCACCTGAAGGTGGCTCCCGAGCACGTCAGTGAGGAGGTGCTCGGGGTCATGAAGAAGCCGTCGACCGAGAGCTTCGAGCGGTTCGCCCAGAAGTTCGACGAGGCTTCGGCGCGCGCAGGCAAGCAGCAGTACCTCGTCCCGTACTTCATCGCGAGCCATCCGGGCTGTGGGGTCGAGGAGATGATCGAACTTGCGGTCTTTCTGAAGCAGCGGGGCTATCGCCCTCGCCAGGTGCAGGACTTCATCCCGGCGCCGATGGACGTTGCTACTTGCATCCACTACACGGGGATCGATCCGTACACGATGAAGCCCGTGAAGACCGTGAAGCGCCTGCGCGACCGGGAGGTGCAGCGTGCCCTGCTGCAGTTCTTCGCGCCGGAGAACTATTTCACGGTCCGGAAGGCGCTCGAGAAGGCCGGGCGCAAGGAGTTGATCGGGGACGGGGCCGCGTGCTTGATCCCGGCGCGTCCGCCGCGCGAAGCACTTGTGGCGAAGCGGGAAGGCGCACGCCCCGAGGCGCCGACCACGCCGGGCTATCGACGGGCGGCGCGTGAAGGCGGCCGCCGCAAGCGACCGCCGCCTTCCTGATCAGCTGAAGGTGGCGTTGCCACAATCCAGAACCACCTCGCCGTCCTGGTTCTTCGTCTGGAACGCGCACTCGTTCCCATCGACCCACATGTTGACCGTGAGGGTCTCACCCGGCAGCACGGGCTTCGAGAAGCGGCCGTACATCGACTTGAAGCGCGACGGATCGCCGTCGCACAGGCTCGCGAGCAGGGCGCGTCCGGTGAACCCGTAGGTGCACAGGCCGTGGAGGATGGGCCGGTCGAAGCCACCCATCTTCGCAAAGGACGGATCCGAGTGGAGCGGATTGCGGTCGCCGGACAGGCGATACAGCAGGGCCTGGTCGTCGCGGGTCGCGTAGCTCACCTGGTGGTCGGGCTCTCGGCTCGGGGCTTCGAATGAAGCCGCCGGCCCGCGCTCGCCGCCGAAGTCGCCTTCGCCGCGGATGAACGCGGACATCACGGTCTTGAGCAGCGGCTTGCCGGTTGCGACGAGCGTCGACTCCGAGGTCATCTCGACCACGGCGCCCTTGCCCTTGTCCCAGATCGCCGAGATCCGGCCGGTGCTCTCGATCTCGCCCTCGGAGGGGATCTCATCGAACAGCTCGATGGACTGCTCTCCGTGCACGAGCATCGCCGGGTTGAAGCTGCCGATCTTGTTGAACGGCGCGCCGCCACCGCCAATGATCACCGCGAAGGTCGGGAGGATCTGCTGGGGCGTGTCCTTGGTGTTCTCGGTGGTGAACTTCAGATCGTCGAGGCTGGCCCCAACGCCGAGGGCGTAGAGGAGGCCGTCCTTGGAGTTCCAGGAGCGCTTGACGGGGTCGCCGCTGGCGCCTACGGCGCTCGGATCGATGGGCATGATTCGTTTCCTTTTGGGGGGGGTGGGGGGAGAGGATGGAGGCTCGGGGTTCAATGGGGTAGCGGATCTGCTCCCGGGGGAGCAAGACCGTCGGGAGGCCACGGGGCCACCCCGTCTTCGAGGGGAATCGAGAGGCTCTTCAGGAGCTGGGAGATCAACCGCCAGGTGCCGATCGCGGAGACCAGATCGAGGCAGGCTTCGGCGCTTCCGAGCTGTTCGGTGCAGGCCTGGAAGCTCGACTCCGAGAGGCTGCCCGTCTCGATCGTCTCGTCAGTTGCCTCGAGGATGACGCGTTCCACGGCTCCGAAGTGGGACGAGTTGCGCCAGTCGCGCACCGCCAGCAGGTCGTCGGCCGAGCAGCCGAACTGCTCCTGCGCGATCGGCCAGTGCTGGGTCCACTCGTAGACCGAACCCGTCGCCCAGCCGAGTCGCATGATGACGAGCTCCCGCAAGCGGGGATCCAGCTCACTCGAGAAGTTCGCGAACAGCAGATCCGCGATCGCCTTCGCGATCGCGGGCCGGTGGAGCAGCGTCCGAAAGACACTGAGATCGGCCAGGCGCACCGGAACCCCGGCTTGCTCGGCGGCCTTGCGGCTGTCCTCAACGGAAAGCATGGCGATGCGTTCGCTCATCCTTCTTCCTCCTCTGCTTGTGCTGCACGAGTGGTCGCGAGCCAGCCGTCAAGGCTGGCGAGAACACGCTCGGCCGCCTCGACATGGATCCAGTGCCCGGCGTCCGGAACGACGTCGAGCGTAGCGGCGCCGCCGGGGAGGGCGGCGGCGATGAGCTCGGACGCGCGCGGTCCCATCGGGTCGTTCTCGCCCACGACGAGCAGCACCGGGCAGGAGATCGTCGCGAGCTTCGGCGTGAGCGGATCTGCGTGCAGGCTCTTCAAGGTGCGGGTTACGTGGCAGATACCCTGGGCGTCGCCCTCGATCTGCTGCTTCGAATCCCTGCCGTAGATCGCGCGAGACAGGCCGGCGAGCCCGTCGGCCTCACCCGCTGCCGCGATGCGTTCGTACCAGCGGGCCGTTCGCTCGTTGCAGTGGCTCGCGGTGCCGAGCAGGACGAGTCCGGCGATCCGCTCCGGGTAGAGCAGGGCGGTCGTCATCGAGACGATTCCGCCCATCGAGTGGCCGACGAGAATGGCGCGCTCGATGTTGCGTGCGTCGAGGATACCGGTCACGTCCCCCGCCAGGTCTTCCCGGCTGTACGGGCCGCGCGGTGCGCCCGAGCTGCCGTGCCCTCGCTGATCGACCCGCAGCAGCGAGCCCCGCTCCGCCAGGCCTGGCGCCAGGTGATCCCAGATCTCCAGCCTGTCCACGAGGCCGTGCAGGCAGACGAACGCGGGCGCGCCCTCGCCCTGTGACCGAACACGAAGTTCGTGGCTCCCGAGATCGATCCGCTCGTCGGGGGACAACTACGAGAAGCTCGGAGCGACCTTCTCGATCAGTCGCTGTTGCGATGCCATGACGGCATCGTGGGGGAGGTCGCCGAAGTTCTGCCAGCAAATCAGGTTCGTGAGGCCGATCCGCTCCTGCAACTCTCCGATCTTGTCGCGGCAGTAGGCTTCGTCGCCGACGATCGTGCAGTTCTCGAACAGGAAGTCGAGGAAGCCCTCCGGGTCCTTGTCGGGATTGAAACCGTCCTCGCCGAACATGCGGTAGAACGAGTAGTTCTCCGGGATGTCGCCTTCGGGTCCGCCTGGCGAGCCGACCCGCGAGAGGGAGCGGTAGTACCAGAGGAGGCCCGATGCGGCCTGCTCCCGGGCCTTTGCCATCGTCTCGCCCACGTACACGTGGCGTAGCACCGGTAGCTCGTGGCGGGTCACGTCGAAGCCGGCCGCCTGGCCCGCGTCGTAGTAGACCTTTCGGTTCGTCTCGATGCGATGGGTGGGAGAGAACTGGTCGGTGAGCATCGGGTAGTCGTTCTGGGCCGCCCACTCCATCGTCGAGGGCGACAGGGCTGCGATCCAGATCGGTGGGTGCGGATCCTGTACGGGTGTCGGCAGGCACTCGAGTTCGGGAATCTGGAAGAACTCACCGTCGTAGGAGAAGCGCTCTCCCGTCCACGCGCGCAGGACGATCTCGAGCTGCTCGCGGAAGACGAGATGGCTGTTCTCGATGGTCTGGCCGAAGCCCGCGAACTCGTGACTCTGGTAGCCGCGGCCCACCCCCCAGTCGAAGCGCCCACCCGACATGATGTCGAGCATCGCAATTTCTTCCGCGAGGCGAAGCGGATGGAAGAAGGGGAGGACGGTGACCGCGGTGCCGATCCGGATGCGGGAGGTTCGGGCGGCGAGGTTCGCGGCGGTGAGGTGGATGGAGGGGCCGATCCCGTAGCGGGAGAAGTGGTGCTCGGCGAGCCACGCCGCGTGGTAGCCCTGGGATTCGGCAGCTGTCAGTTGCGCGAGCTCGTTCGCGTAGACCTGCTCCTGGGAGCGATC
>JAYGDB010000110.1:0-2056 GCA_046583095.1 Myxococcota bacterium
GTCGACCCTCGTGCGGCTCGCTTCGTCGATCTCCTGCACGTCGGTCGAGCGCCCCTCGATGATCTCCCGGCAGGCCGGGCACTCGGCGCAGGGCGTGTCGGTGGGGCCCTTCTCGCAGTTGAGGCAGCGCGCGAGGATTCGCGCCAGGGTCGTCTTGCCGACGCCGCGCGGGCCCGTCAGCAGCACGGCGTGCGGCATGCGCTCCATGCGGATCGCGTTGCGCAGGGGCGTGGTGACGTGGTCTTGGCCGACGACGTCGTCGAAGGCCCGGGGCCGCCACTTGCGCGCGAGGACCTCGTAGCTCATGGGGGGAGTGTACCGCCTGGACGGCGAGGACCCGAGATCGCAGGGCACCCCCGCTCGCAACCGAAGTCCCGCTACCGCTGCTTCCTTCCGGACCTGACGGAGTTCACGAGGTTCGTGATCGAGCGGGACCCTGCGATCGCGGCTCCCGACTGAGTCGATCGACTCTACTCGGCAGACCCCGGAGGGTCAATCAGACGGGCGATCCGAACAGCGGAACCGGCGGGATGCGGCCAGCAGATTTGGCGGAGAGGGTGGGATTCGAACCCACGGTACCCTTGCGAGTACACCTGATTTCGAGTCAGGCACGTTCAACCGAGCTCCGCCACCTCTCCGCGGGCGAGGAAACTTAGCATGGCCGGTCGGTTACGTGCCGCTCTGGGGGGTCTCTGCTAGCCTGCCGGCCGCGAATTTCAGTTCACGATTCAGGAGACCCGTTTGGCGCGAGACGACCTCATCCAGGCAACTGGCAGCGTGGACAAGATTCTCGGCGGGGGCCGCTATCAGATCACCCTCGAATCCGGGCAATGTGTCACCGCGCAGTTGTCGGGTCGGATGCGGCGGTTTCGAATTCGCGTGATTCCGGGTGACCGAGTCACTGTCGGCCTCTCCCCGTACGATCCCACGCACGGCTTCATCACGTTCCGACTTCGCGAAGGCCAGAACGCTCCGTAGCCGATGCGACGGGCGCTGGTGCTGCTTCTGCTCCGGGCCGTGCAGGCATGGGATCGTCTACGCCTGCGCGGTCTGATGCGCAAGCACCCAGGTCTTCGGATCGATCCCACGGCGAGCACAAACCTCGCCGTGGCGCGCTTCGAGCTGGCTCCCGGCTCCGAGCTCGTGATCGGCGCCGAGGTGACAACCGAGCGACTTCCCGGGGAGCTGTGCTTCCACGTGGAGTCGGGCGGTCGGGTCGAGGTCGGTCGGGCAACCTGGCTGCGTTGCGAGGTCGAGAAGATCCGGCTCGTCGCGTACACGGGGGGTCGGCTGCGCCTGGGCGCCGAGTGCTTTCTGAATGGCTGCCAGCTGTCGGCCAAGGAGCGCGTGGAGGTCGGAGTTGGCGCGATGATCGGTCCGGGCTGTCGTGTATACGACTCCGACCAGCATCCCCTCGATGACGAGACCCCCGAACGCCCGCGGCCCGTCGAGATCGGTGAGTGTGTCTGGGTGGCGTCCGACGTGACCGTGACCAAGGGCAGCGTGATCGGCGGTCACTCGGTGATCGGTACGCGCTCCCTCGTGGCTGGGCACATCGACGAGCACACCCTCGCGTACGGGGTGCCCGCGATGCCGCGTGCCCACGTCGGCAAGCGCCGGCCGTTCATGTAGGGTTTTCGGCATGGGTCTTCGGATTGCGGTCTTTGGGCAGGCCCCGTTCGGACGCGACGTCACGGAGCGTCTCGCAGATGCGGGTCACGAGATCGTCGCTGTCTACGCGCCGCCCGCCGGCGCGCGGCCGGATCCGCTAGCCGAGTTGGCCGAAGAGCGCGGCTTCGCGCTCTTCCGGCACAAGCGCTTCCGGAAGCGGGGCGCTGCGATCCCCGAGCTCGTGGACGAGTTTCGGGCACTGGGTGCCGAGCTGAACGTGTTGCCCTTCACCACGGTGATCCTGCCGCCCGAGATCGTCGACCAACCCGAGCACGGCTCGGTCTGTTTCCATCCCTCTCTGCTTCCGAAGTACCGTGGCGGTAACGCACTGGCCTGGCAGATCATCCTGGGCGAGACCGAGAGCGGCGTCAGCGTCTTCCACGTG
>JAYGDB010000151.1:0-1982 GCA_046583095.1 Myxococcota bacterium
AGCAGCATGGCGTGGTCCTCGTGCTGCGTGTTGTGGCAGTGCTCCATGTAGCTGCCGCCGAACTCACGGAAGCGGATCGCGATCGCCATCTCATGTGCGCTGTCCGGCAAAGGGCCGAGGCGGTAGACGTCCTTGCGTGACCACTTCTCCCAGGGAGGCGGCTCCTGCCCGTCCTTCGTGAGGATCTGGCCTTCCTCGAAGTGGATGTGGACCGGATGGGCCCAGCTGCCGCTGCTGCTCTCGAGGTGCCAGATCTCGACGCTGCCGAGATCCGGAGCCGCCGAAACGAGACTCGGGTCCGCGCCCAGGCCCTGGCCGCCGTCGGTCTTGATCGTCCACGGGGCGCTGTCCGTTCCGTTGCTGCGGCCGAATTTGAAGCTGCGGTGCCTCGCATTGGCGAGCTCTTCCTCGGTGAAGGTGGGCAGGGGGAGCATCTTCTTCGCA
Source organism: Myxococcota bacterium (assembly GCA_046583095.1). Classification (GTDB taxonomy): domain Bacteria; phylum Myxococcota_A; class UBA9160; order UBA9160; family UBA4427; genus JAJDAN01. The sequence continues at coordinate 445 of JAYGDB010000151.1, forward strand.
CCCTCGACGTAGTCGGCAGGGTTCATGCTCAGGTCCTTGCCCTCGTAGGCCCTCACCCGAAACTCGAGGAACTTGCCGACCCCGGGGTCTCCGTCGTACTTACCCGAAACGACCGAAGCGAGCGAGATGACTGCCTTCGGTCCCTTGCCGGTCCGGTGCTCCAGCAGGTTGACGAAATAGAGGCGGTCCCCCTCCTCGAAGCTGCTGAAATCCACGATGATGTCGTAGCGCTCCGCGATCGCGTGGGTGGGCATCTGGCCGTTCGGGAAGTAGATCGAGTGCTCCATGATGTTGCCGTCGTTGGCGATCATGTAGAAGGGGACCGGCTTTCCCGCCTCGTCGACCAGGGCGACCTTGACGTAGCGGGAGACGCTGCCGTTCAGCAGGCGGAAGCGGTAGCTGCGCGCGCGCACCTCGACGAAGGGCTTGAATTGCCAGTTCACCGTCATGCGGTCTCCCAGGAAACCATCGCGGTTGAAGATGTTGAAATAGAGCTGACCCTCGTCATCCCAGGCCTTGTCGGCGATCATGAGATTCATGTCGTAGTCGCGATTGCCCCAGTCGAGTGCGGTACCGCTCGGGAAACGAAGGTTGACGCTGTCCACCAATCCTTCATTGCCGCGGTCGAGGGCGCTGTAGTAGTTCATCATCGCGGCGCTGCCCTTGTAAACGTTCTGCGCCGTGTAGTCGAGCATGTGATCGTGGAACCAGTGCGTGCTCATCGTCTCGCGGTAGTTACCGGGGACCCGAGTAATCCCTCCGTGACCGTCCGGCGCACCCGCCCTCGCGTCACTGGCATCCGTGTTGATGCTGTCGTGCCCGGCCAGAATCATGGGCCAGCGGTAGTCGAAGTACTGGCCGGGAAAGAAGAAGGACTGGGTATAACCGTCACTCTCGAACGGATTGTGGCCGTTGTGCTCGTGGGTGCTGAGGGTATGGATCCCAAAGCCGTAGTTCGCCGATGGATCGACGGGAAGCGCGTTGTAGTGACGGAAGAGAACCGTCTCGCCGTAGCGAGCCTGCAGAAGCTTGGGCGGGAAGGTGCCGTCGAAGGTCCAGACCGCGTCCGGATCCTGGAGCGGCAGATCGGGGTGCAACCGCACCTCGACGCCACTGGAGGTGCCCTTCGAGTGGTAGAGACCGTCGGGCCCGAATTCTCCTTTACTGAAGCCGTGCATCTGGAGATCGTCCCGGAGACCGCCGTTCACCCGCGCGCCCGTGGTGGCGGTGTGGAAGTAGACCTCGGGCTGGAACTCGTTCCAACGCTGGTGCGCGAAGGACTCGCCCGGAGGGCGGCCCTCTGCAGTCGTGTAACCCAACGGCCGGCCCAGGGACTCCTCGATCCGCTTCTGCCAGGGATTCGAATCTGCAACGTTGGCCATGCGGCTCGGAAGGGGAAATAGGGGCTCGTAGAGGAAGTCATCGAGCGTCTCTTCCTCGGGGCCGCTCCAGGTATTCTTGGGAACGGGAAGCGAAGAGCCCCCTCCCATCTTGTACTGGGGCAGCGGCTGGGTTCCGAATTCCTCGAAGCGCATCAG
>JAYGDB010000155.1:0-18221 GCA_046583095.1 Myxococcota bacterium
GATTTCAGCAACACCGGTTGGGACCCGCACGCCGAGCGCGAGCGCTTTGCCGGTTACCAGCAGCGCTACGGCGTGGCATCGGAGGGCTGATGGCGGACGAACGCGCGCGTGGTGGATTGCGTGACGTCGACGCTGTACGGCAGGCGCGCTCATCCCGCCCGAGTGACGAGGAGGCCGCCCGCCAGCTGTTGTCGGGAGAAGCCTGGCACCGTTACTGCGACGCGTTGCGGGCGGCCGGCGATCATCTGCTGGCCGCAAACGCGAGCGCCAGCGAGGGCACCCGCGCCGAGGGCATCCGCTACCTGCTGGGGCTGGTTCGAGGGGGCCTCGGACAGGCCCTCGAACTCGCCGATCCCGCCCGGCCCCGATTCTTTCGCAATCCGGACAGCACCTCACGCTGGGGCGCAGAGAACGCCGACAACCAGTATCTCTGGGCGCGTGTCGATCCGCGCGGGGTCTACCGCATCGCCGGGACGCGCGGCACCTGCTTCGACTTTCTCTTCGAGGTGAAGGAAGGTTACATGCAACTCGGCGACGAGCGGAACTTCGCCACGGCGACGGCTAGGGAAATCGACTGCGACCCGGACGGGAGCTTCGAGATCACGCTCTCTGCGGATCGACGAGAGGGCAACTGGATTCCGCTCGATCCTGACGCTCGCTACATCGCGATTCGCCAGTACCTGTGCGACTGGCAGACCGAGGAGCCCGCTCGTTTCACGATCGAGTGCCTCGAGCATCCGCAGCTCGGCCAGGCCGTCACGCCCGCTCGCATCGCAGCCTGGCTCGACGACGCGGCCGAGTGGACTCTCGAGACCGCGCGCTTCTGGAACGAGTGGATCGAGCCGCTGCGCAACTCCTGGAACCCGTCGAGGATCACCCCCGCCCGCAAGGTCGCGGGCGGCGCCGACGACATCTACTACGGCACCGATTTCTACCGGCTCGGCCCGGACGAGGCGCTGGTGATCGAGACGGAGTTGCCGGACGCTCGCTACTGGCACTTCCAGCTGTGCGATCTGTGGTTCCGCAGCGCCGATTGGTCCGAGCGATCGACGAGCATCAATCACCAGCAGGCCCACATCAACGCCGACGGACGTTTCCGCTGCGTCGTTGCCCACCGCGACCCGGGCATCATGAACTGGCTCGACACGGCCGGGGAGCCGGAAGGGCTGCTGCAATTCCGCTGGATCTGGTCGCAAACGAACCCCGAGCCTATGGGACGCATCGTGCCCTTCGATGAAATCCTCGACCACCTGCCCGCGGATACGCCCGCGTTCAGTGAATCCGACCGGCTGGCCAATCTGCGGACGCGGCGGCGGCACCGCAACCTGCGCGAGCCCGCGAGTTGAACCCGCCCGCCCGGGAAGCCATCGACCTGAGGGTCGCGCTCCTGGCGGCCCGCCTGCGGTGGTGGAACGGGCTCGGGTAATGGCCCACCCGCTCAAGGCGCTCCTGATTACGAAGGGCCATCCGTTCGAGCAGGAGCCCTTCTTCGCGGCGTTCGAGACCTGGCCCGATATCGACGTGACGGCCGTCGAGCAGCCTGCGGCCCAGACCTTCTTTGCGCCCGATCTCGCTGCCGAGTGGGACGCCTTCGTCTTCTACGACATGCCGGGCATCGAGTTTCGTCGCGAGGGTGGGGTCCGCTTCCACGATCCCCCGGCCGCACACCGGAAATCGTTCCTCGCGCTGCTCGAAGCCGGCCACGGCTTCGTCTTCCTGCACCACGCGATCGCCGGCTGGCCCAGCTGGCCCGAGTACGCGGAGATCCTGGGTGGACGCTTCCTCTACGCCCCGGGCGAACTCCGGGGAGAGCGCTACCCCGACTCGGGCTACCAGCTCGGCGTCACCCACCGGGTCTCCCCCGTCGGCGAGCACCCGATCCTGCGCGGGATCGAGGACGGATTCGAGATCGAAGACGAGCTCTACCTCTGCAAGGTCTTCGAGGACGACGTGCATCCGCTGCTTCGCAGCGACGCCCGCTTCGAAGACGACGCCTTCTACTCGGCCGCCCAGGCCGTCGCGGGGAAGATGTTCTCGCGCGAAGGCTGGTCGCACCCGCCGGGAAGCTCGCTGGTCGGCTGGTGGAAGTACTGGGGACCGAGCCCGATCGTCTACCTGGCCCTGGGCGACGGACCGAGCGCCTACGCACACCCGGCCTTTCGCACGCTCGTCGGAAATGCGATCCGGTGGGTCGGAAGCGCCGCCCGTCAGCCCGCGGATGACTCCGTGTAGAAGTCTGCCCGGGGCGTTCCCGTGGGATCGTAGACGGGCTCGGAGATCGCCGGGCGGTACTTGAGAACGTCCGCACCCGTCAGGCCGTGGTCGGCAATGGTGTTCCGCATGTTGAGATAGTGAGGCCCCTCGAAGTGCGCGCGGAGATCCTCTTCGCTCTGCCAGCGCTCGTAGACGTAGATCCGTCCCGGTACCAGCAGGTCGGCGCTCCACACGTAGTCGATGCAGCCCTTCTGGGCGCGGGTCGCCTGCATGTGCGGGCAGGCCGCTTCGAGGGCCGCGTCGCGCTGGGCAGGATCGACTTCGACGGTTCCGCTGATGAGGATCACGGGAATCTCCTGTCTCGGGTGTTGGTCACGCGGGACAGAGACTAGCCTTGGACCGGAGGTAATTTCGATGTCGGAAGAGAAACCTGGGATCCAGGAACTGCGGGACGAACTCGCGATTCGCGACCTGGTCGCCCGCTACTCCGAGGCCGTCGACCGCCGGGACGAGAAGGCGTGGGCCGAGACCTGGGCGGAGGACGGCATCTGGAACGTCGGCCCGAGTCACGCGACGGGCCGCGAGGCCGTCGTAAAGACCTGGTCGGGACTGATGGAACTCTTCCGCTTCGTCACCCAGATGCCCCAGTCGGGCTTCATCGAACTCGATGGCAACCACGCGCGGGGAACCTGGCAGGTGATGGAACTGGGCTGGCCTCACCAGGGCGACCCCAGCTGCACCCTGGGCGTGTACGACGATCGCTACCGCCGCACCGACGCGGGCTGGAGGTTCGCCGAGCGCAGCTTCCACTTCGTCTACATGGGGCCGCCGGATCTCTCCGGCCGTCTGATCGGTCATCCCTCCTCCCCACTGCCAGCCGAAGAAGGATGAGCGCGCAGGGGCCGGCTACCAGTTCGTGAGGGCGATGTCGCCCACCAGCCCGGCCAGGAAGAACATCCCGAAGCGGCGGTTGTACCAGAAGGTGATGGCGACGAACCACAACGGCCAGACGCCCTGGGGCAACTCCGGCGGCGCTTCCGAAGGCCGAGGGTTTCGATAGGTCGCGAAGACGCGGCGCAGGGATGGCGCGGCCGCGAATGTTACGAGCATCGCGGGCGTGAAGTAGCCCGTCGCAACCAGGTAGACGATCACCCCGTACTGGGCGATCAGCATCCCGAGCACGATGTAGCGCGAGAGCATCTCGCCGAGGAGGACGGGCAGCGTGCGGATCTTCTTGACGGCGTCGGCATCGAGCTTGTCGATGTGCTTCCCGAAGAGGACGGCCGTCGGCCCGAGAGCATACGCGAGGCTCGCCACCGCGACGTCGTTGCTCCATTCCCCGGTGATGACGTAGTAGCTGCCGCCCACCATCAGCGGGCCCCAGACCGCAAGCACCGCGGGCTCGCCCAAGCCGATGTACTTGAGCGGGAACGTGTAGAAGAGAACGAAGAACGCGCCGGCCCCGAGAAGCATCAGGACGATCTCGCCCTGGACCGCAACGAGATAGACGCCGATGCCGAGCGCACTCGCGCCGGTGACCGCCGTGTAGAGCAACATCTGCTTGACGCTGAGGAAACCGTCCTGGACGGTCTGGGGCCCGTACTGGGTGCGGAAGTAGTTTCCCTCGTCGACGCCCTTCCAGTAGTCCGTGAGGTCGTTGACGAGATTGTTCGTTGCGTGGGCCAGGCACAGACCGAGGGCCACGAGCGCAAACGCGACGCCGTCGAAGCGACCGGCCTTCAGCGCCAGCAGGCCCGCGAAAGCCGCCGACGTAAACGTCATGATGATCACGGCGGAGCGTGTCGCGATCAGCCAACGCGAGACGATGTCGAGGCCATCCCAATCCTGCTTGCTGATCCGGGGCACGGCGGTGAGCGCCTTGCCCCACATGGCGACGTTCGGCATGAAGCCTCCGAGAGAATTACGTGAACTCGTCGAGCGCAGCGAAGTATACAGTTGCTAGCCTCGATCTCTTTCGCAGGGGGAGCCCCCATGACCACAGTGGCGATCACCGGGTCGGGTTCGGGCATCGGCGCCGGGATCCGCGAGCACCTCGAAGCGCAGGCCAACAAGGTGATCGGCGTCGACCTGAAGAACGCGGAGATCCTCGCCGATCTCTCGACACCGGAGGGACGGGCCCAGGCGGTCGGGGAGATCAACGAACGCTGCGAGGGTCGCCTCGATCGCCTCGTCACCTGCGCGGGCGTGGGCGGCCATGTCTCGCCGAAGTCACTCGTCGCGAAGGTCAACTACTTCGGCGCGGTGGACGTCTTCGACGCGCTGCTGCCCTCGCTGCAGAAGGGCCAGGACCCGGCGGCGGTGGCGATCGTCTCGAACTCGGCACAGATCGCGCCGATCGCAGACAACCCCTACGTGCTGGCCCTCCTCGAGCACGACGAAGGCGAAGCTTCTCGCATCATCGACGAGATGGACAGCGGCCCGATCGCGTACATGGGGTCCAAGCACGCGCTCGGCCGGGCGATCCGGCGCCGCGTCCGAAAGTGGGGGGACAGCCGCGTGCGGCTGAACGGCGTGTGCCCGGGCCCGATCCGAACGCCGCTGCTCGAAGCCGGCCTCGAGGACCCGGCCACCCGGGACGCGATCGAGAGCATCGACATCCCGATCGGGCGCTGGGGCGAGCCCTCCGACATCGCGAAGATGGTCGACTTCCTGCTCGGCCCGAACGCCACCTGGATCCACGGCTCGATGTTCTACGTAGACGGCGGCAACGACGCAGAGATCCGCCCGGATCGCTACTAGGAGCCAGGCACGAGGACTAGCGCGTGCGCGGGGCGTAGTAGTGGTTCAGGGAGTCGTAGGGGACGTACTCTTCGAGCCGTTCGTAGCCGTGCTTCGCGAAGTACTTCGCGACGACGTCGCGATTCGCTCCCGCTACCTCGATGCAGACGAGTTCGGGTCGGAAGCGACCGATGTCGAAGCCTCGCAGGGCCGCCGCCTCGCCCCCCTCGATGTCGATCGAGAGGAAGTCGATCTTCGTGACGCCGGCCCGATCCAGCAAATCGTCGAGCGTGATCGTCTCGACCTCGATCGACTTGCGTTTCTGATCGGGCAACCAGGCCTCGATCCGTTCTTCGTCGGTGGACGACAGCGGCCCGGCGGAAAATAGCGTCTGCTTGCCGCCCGACGTGTCACTGACGATGTGGTTGAAAAAGCGCGTGGCCTTGCGGTTCTTCTCGTATCCCGCGCGCAGCCACGGCAGCGCATCGATCCCCACTCCCGACCAGCCGAGGTGCGCCTCGAGGTAGTAGGTGGTGCTGTCCTGCTTCCAGTGGTAGCAGCCGACGTCGACGAAGACGCCGTCGCGGCGCTCGTTCAGGAAGTGCCGGATGACGAGCTCTTCGTTGAATTGCGAATACCGCTTCTCGTGCGGTGTCAGGTCCCAGACCCGCGGCTCCGCTTGCACCGAAGCGGCGAGCGAAAAGGCAGAGGCGAGCGCCGCGAGCGCGAGCTGGCGAGTCACAAGCACCGTTCCGCGACTAGAAGACCGAGCCGACGGAAGCGATCTCATACTTCTCGAGCTTCATCTCCTTGACGCCGAGGGAGCCGGCCGTCGCCTGGAACTCCGCCATGTGCGGCGTTCCGAAGTGGAAGTCGAGCGCCTCCTGACTCTCCCACTTCTCGAAGATGTGGAGGAGTCCCTCATCCTCGACGTCGAAGGAAAACGCGTAGGCGAGGTTGCCCGCTTCCTCGTGCGTCTCCTTCATGATCGCGAGAGCGGCCTTCGCGGCTTCATCGCGCTTTCCGGGGTCGATGCGGATGGTTCCAGCGATTACGAGCATTGGGGATCCTCCAGTTTGGCCGGGCCGAGAGCTTAGACGGATCTCAGTCCCGCAGGTGCGCCGCCTCGTTGAGGCTGCCAAGGCTCCGCTCGCCGCTCGACGCGGCCCAGAAACGGTTGACGCTCGTGTAGCTGACGTCGATGAAGAGCTGGGGCTTCATGCCGAGAACGTGGGCCGCCCAGGCGTTGATGACACCGCCGTGGCAGAACACGACAACCCGGCGCCCGGGATTGTCCGCAATGATCTGCTCGACGCCGGTGACGACCTCGCCGCGGAACGCGAGGAAGTCCACCTCCGCCGCGTAGCCTCCGGATACGAGCACCTTCCACTGCTCGTAATCGTGCTCCTTCAAGTCTTCCATCGGGATGTAGAGCGCGGAGTCGGCGTCGTACTCGCGAACGGCGGGCTCGATTTCGACGGGGAGCCCGCGAAGCGTCGCCAGGGGTTGCGCGGTCTCCCGAGCCCGAAGCAGCGGACTCGAGTAGAGGCGGTCGATCGAGACACCCTCCAGCCAGCGCGCGACACGCTCGGCCTGGTCGCGTCCCTTCGCAGACAGCGGGGGATCGGCCGGCGTGCCGTCTTCGTTGACGACGCGCTCGGGAAGACCGTGGCGAATCAGCAGAAGCTCCATGCGAACGGGAGGCTACCACGCGTGATTGACACGCGTGTCAGCCGGCCCCTATGCTGATCGACGTGCCCCAGAAGTACGTCCTGATCGACGGGGTCGCGACCTACCTCCACCACACCGGCGCGACCACTCTTCCCGAGACGCCCCCCGCGACAAACCAGGGCGAAGTCGTGCTGTGTCTGCACGGCACCGGGCGCCAGGGCGACGATTTCAGGAGCCTGCTCGGTGCGCTCGAATCGGATCACAGCCCGATCGCATTCGATCAACCCGGGCACGGACGCTCGGGAAGCCTCGACAGCCTCGGCGCCATCGACCGCATGCGCGACTTCACCCGCGCTCTCACGGAGAAGCTCGGCCTGCGGCCGCAGGTACTCGTCGGACATTCCCTGGGTGCGGCGGTCGCGCTCGACTACGCGCTCGAGTCTCCCGACGCGGTGCGCGGGTTGGTGATCTGCTCCGCCGGTGCCGCCTTCTCGTTCTCGGACGGCTTTCTCGAGAACGCCCGGCTCGTCACGGAGGGCAAGCGCCGCCGGGACTTCGACCCGAAGGCCTTCGCCGAAGGGGCCGATCCCGGCGTCATGCGCAAGGCGTTCATGGCCGGCATGAAGACGGATCCCCGCGCCACTTACGGCGACCTGCTCGCGTGTGCGGAGTGGCAGCGGCAAGACGACCTCTCGCGCATCGAAGCGGCGACGCTGGTCGTACACGGCGATGCCGAACGCGAGGAGGTCATCGCCGAAGCAGATCGCCTGGTCGAGATCCTGCCGAACGCCACCAAGGCGGTCGTCGCGCAAGCGGGTCAGATGATCCTCTACGAGCAACCCGATGCGCTCGCGAGCGAGATCACAGCCTTCCTGGGGACACTCACGTGAGCCTGTCCGGATCCATCGCCATCGCCGGCGTGCACGAGCACGAGACGCGCTGGGCGCCGGAGAAGACCGAAGCCCAGATCATGGCCGAGTCGGCCCGGGGCGCCCTCGAGGATTGCGGGCTCTCTCTTTCGGACGTCGACGGCCTGTTCGCGGCCAGCATGTCGATGGGTGCGATGGGCGTCGTCGGCTTGGCCGAGTACCTGAACCTCAAGCCCAGCTACATCGACGGCACGAACATCGGCGGTTCCTCCTTCGTCGCGCACGTGAACCACGCAGCGGCCGCGATCCACGCCGGCCTCTGCGAGGTGGCGCTCATCCTCTACGGCAGCACCGCCGCATCGAACGCGATGGCGATCGGGACCGGACTCGGCGGTGGCGCGAGTCGCGACCCCGTCCAGTCGTTCGTTTCGCCCTACGGCATGACGACCGTCGGCAGCTATGCGCTCGTCGCCCAGCGGCACATGCACATGTATGGAACCCAGAGCGAACAGCTTGCCGAGATCGCCGTGGCAATGAGAAAGCACGCGTCGCTGAACCCGCACGCGAAGATGCAGAAGCTCATCACCGTCGACGACGTGATGGAGAGCCGGGTGATCTCCGATCCCCTGCACCTGCTCGACTGCTGCATCATCAGCGACGGCGGCGGCGCCGTGATCGTGACGAGCCTCGAACGTGCGCGCGACCTGGCGAAGCGCCCGGTCGTGCTGCTGGGCAGCGGTGAGGCAGTCTGCCACCAGGAGATCGGCGCGCCGGATCTGCTCACGTTGGCGGCAAAGCAGTCGAGCGCGAACGCCTTCGCGATGGCCCAGGTGAGCCACGACAACATCGACTTCTGCACCGTCTACGACTCCTTCACGATCACCGTCCTCTCCACCCTCGAGAACCTGGGCTTCTGCAAACCGGGCGAGGGGGGCAGCTTCGTCGAAGGCGGACGCATCGCCCTCGGCGGTGCCCTGCCCGTCAACCCCGACGGCGGCGGACTATCGAGCAACCACCCGGGCATGCGCGGCATCTTCCTGGTGATCGAAGCCACGAAGCAACTCCGCGGGGAGTGCGGCGAGCGGCAGGTGCAGGGCGCGAAGCTCGGCCTGGTGCACGGCACAGGCGGTACCATCGGCAGCATGCACAGCGGAGCGACGCTCCTGCTGGGTCAGGATTGAGACATGCCCGAACTCCAACATCCGAAGCCTTTCGCCAGCTGGGAGACCCGCGCTTACTGGGAGGGCTGCGGCCGCCACGAACTCGTTCTGCAGCGCTGCCGCCAATGCAAGACGGTGCAGCACCGGCCGCGGGCCGTGTGCGCCGGTTGCCTCGGCAACGACATCGAGCACTTCGCCGCGTCCGGCCGGGGCAGCGTCTACACCTATACGATCACGCACCAGAATGGTGTGCCTCCTTTCCGAGACGCCCTCCCCTACGTGCTCGCCTACGTGGATCTCGAAGAAGGACCGCGCCTGATGACGAACATCATCGGCTGCGAGCCCGACCAGGTCGAGATCGGCATGGCGGTGGTGGTCGACTTCCAGGACGTGGACGCCGGCGACCACGGGGAAGCGGGCGTCGCCCTGGCGGTGCCTCGGTTCCGGCCGGCATGATCCTCGATCTGCACAGCCACTCGGTGCGTTCGGACGACGGCCGCGCCAAGGTGGAGAACTACTGCCAGTGGATCCGCCGCAAGGAGCTGCCGCTGGACGGCTTGGTCCTCACTGAGCACCGCCAGTTCGATGTCGAATCCGACTACCGCAAGCTCGAGGACAAGTTCGGACTGCTGATCCTGAAGGCCAGCGAGGTGGAGACCGAGTACGGCCACGTGCTGCTCTTCGGGGTCAACGACGATCTACAGGACGCCCTCGACTTCAGTCGAGTCGACCTGCCCCTCCGCCAGGTGATCGAAGAAGCCCGCAAGCACGATGCGATCGCGGTGCCCTGCCACCCGGGTCGCGTGACCGTGGGCATGTGCGCCCACGTCGGGACCCTGGGCCCCGTCGATGGCGTCGAGGTGATCGAAACCCTGAACGGCGGAAGCCGCGGCACCGAGAACGAAGAGGCCATCGCGCTCGCCGAGGAGTACGGCTACCGCGGCGTCGGCGGCAGCGACGCCCACATCGTGAGCTTCGTCGGACGCTGCGCGACGCGCTTCGACAACGACGTCACTTCGATGCAAGATCTCGTCCGAGAGCTCAAGGGCGGTGCGTTCGAGGCGGTGTCGTTCAGGGACTGAGAGAGAAAAGATGGACATCGACATCCAGGAGCTGAAGGACGGCTGGTGCGGACGCCAGTTCGACGAGGTGAGCTTCGGGCTCGACGTCCACGAGATGGTCGAGTTCGCGATCTCCTGCGGCGAGACCCAGTCGCGCTTCACCGACCCCGACGACCCTGACTTCCAGGCCGTGCCCAGCTACTCGAGCCGCTTCCACGGCCGTCGCGCGATGCCCAAGGACTTCCCCGTCCTGTCCCACCAGGGCTTCGACGCCGGGAAGTGCGTCGAGGTCTACGGCCCCATCCGTCCCGATGACAAGATCATCGCGCGCAGCGAGATCCACGACATCTACGAGAAGACGGGACGCTCCGGCAGCATGCTCTTCATCGTGCACCGCATGCGCTTCACGAACCAACGCGACGAACTGGTCTCGATCGTCGACTGGCGCATGGTGCAGAACCAGGTGAGCCTGAAGGCCCCGAAAGACGCGGGGAAGTCGTGAAGTCCTTCGACGACGTCGAGTTCGGAGAGGAGCTACCCGCCTTCACGCCGGACGTCAGCATGCCCACCGTCCAGCGGTTCACGGATGCCGCCCACATGAGTTGGTCGCGCTTCAATGATCACGAAGAGGCCAAGAAGCAGGGCCTGCCCGGCGCCCTCGTGCCCGGCATCATGAGCCAGGGAATCCTGGCCGCCATGGTCAACAACTGGGCGGCCGGCGCGACAATCGTCAAGATCGATACCATCTTCCGCGCGGCTCTCGTGGTCGACTCCAGCCCCGAGTGCAAGGGGGTCGTGACCGACCTGGACGAAGAGGGCCAGACGGTCGAGATCGATCTCACGATCGCCAACGAGGCGGGCGAGACGCGCGTGATGGGGACCGCGGTCGTCAAGTTCTAGCGGCGACGGATCCAGAGGCAAAAATGCCCGAGTTGCAAGACGCGAGCGATGGCACGTCCGACCCGGAGCTGGCCCCCGCTCCGATTCCGAAGATCGGCCTGCTGAAGCTGCTGTCCCGCGCGTTGCGCTCGGGCCGCGATGAACGCATCGACATGCTGTCCGCGATGGCGCGTCAGTACGACGAGCTGGGGCCGGTCGTCCTGCAGGACGTCGGCGTCATGAAGATGGTGAACCTCTTCGGGCCGGATGCGAACCGCCTGGTCCTGCTCGACTCCGACCGGATCTTCTCGGCGCGGCGGCCGTGGATGCGGATCATGGGGCGCGTCTTTCCGAACGGTCTGCTGCTGCTGGACGGTGACGTCCACAAGCACCACCGGCGAATCATGCACCTGCCGTTCAAGCGACCCGCGCTGAGCGTCTACGCCGAGCAGATGGGCAGGATGATCGACGAGCGGCTGTCGGCATGGGCGGAGCACGCGGATCGCGACGAGCCCTTCCTGGCCTTCCCTGCCTACAAGGAACTCACCCTCGACATGGCGGCGGCGATCTTCATCGGCGTCGATCTGGGCCCGGCCACCCAGAAGATGAACCAGGCGTTCGAGGGCCTGGTGGCCGCCTCGATGGCACGCGTACGGCTGCCGATCCCGGGCCTCGACTTCTACCGCGGCCTCAAGGGACGCGAGTTCATGCTCGAGTTCCTCGGCGACCTGCTGCCGAAGAAGCGCGCGGGGGACGGCCCCGACATGCTCACGCAGCTGTGTCACGCGGAGACCGAAGAAGGCGAGCGCTTCTCCGATCAGGAGATCCTCGATCACATGACCTTCCTGATGATGGCCGCCCACGACACGACGACGAGCACCCTCTGCTCGATGACCTACGAGCTTGCCCGAAACCCGGACTGGCAGGAGCGAGTTCGCGAAGAGTGCCGCGCTCTGGGCCCCGAGAACCTCGCCTTCGACCAGCTGGAATCCCTCGAGAACCTCGGCTGGATGCTGAAGGAGACGCTGCGGCTCTACCCGCCGCTGCCGGTCATCCCGCGCGTGGCCACCGAGGCCTTCGCGTTCGGCGGCCACGAGATCGCGAAGGATTCGATGGTCGTGATCTCACCGATCCACACTCATCGCATGACCGAGTGGTGGGACGAGCCCGAGCGCTTCGATCCCGAGCGCTTCTCGCCCGAGCGCGCCGAGCACGAGCGTCACTCCCACTCCTGGGTGCCCTTCGGCGGCGGCCCACATATGTGCCTCGGCCTGCGATTCGCGGAGCTGCAGGTGAAGGCGGTGGTCCACCAGCTCGTGCAGCGCTTCCGGATCCGCATCCCGGACGGCTACGAGATGCCCGTCCAGCAGGCGCCCATCTCGAAGCCACGCGACGGCCTCCCGATCCAACTCGAAGCGATCAGCTGAGCGAGACTCTCGCCGTCTGCTGGGTTCGCGCGAATCAGTGGCGTCGCGTCAGCTGCGTCACCGAGACCATCAGGCGCAGCTGCTGCTCGGAGGGCGGCAGGCCCGTGGTAACGTCGGCGATCCACGCTGTGAGCGAGTCGCTCTCGAGCGAAGTTTCAGGCCGTACGCACGCGGGACCGTGAAAACTCCCGCACGAAACGAGGAGAAGCCGTGGAGAAACGACTGGCACTCATCTTCGCCTGCCTGATCTGCTCGATGGGCTGCTCTGAAGAGCAAGACAGCGACCCCTCCGACCGGGCCGCAGCGCCCAGCGCCAACGAATCCCAGACCGCACCGGCGAACGTCGCTGCGAAGGGCAAGCCGTGGGACCCGGCCCTCGGCACCGCAACGATCGCGGGCCGCGTGAACTTCGCCGGAACGGCGCCGCGAGCTCGGCCCATCGACATGGCGGGCGCAGACGAGAAGTGCGCGAAGATCCACGGCGGCAAGAGAGTCAAGCCCGACACGGTCGTCGTGAACGACAACGAAACGCTCCGCAACGTCTTCGTCTGGGTCAAGACAGGTGTCGAGGGCTGGAATTTTCCGATGCCCGAGGGCGACGCCCTGCTCGACCAGGACGGCTGCCTGTATGAGCCGCACGTTCAGGGCATGCGAACGGGTCAGTCCCTGTCGATCGAGACCAGCGATCCCACCGCCCACAACGTGCACGGCTACGCGAAGGTCAACCGGCCGTTCAACCGTTCGCAGCCTGCGGGCGCCGCGAACGTCAGCATCCGCATGCGGAAGAGCGAGTCGACGCCGCCGATGAAGGTCAAATGCGACATCCATCCTTGGATGAACGCCTACGTGGCGGTGGTGGACCACCCCTACTTCGCGGTAACCGGCGCCGACGGCTCGTTCGAGCTCGCGAATCTACCGCCGGGCACCTACACGATCGCCGCCTGGCACGAGAAGTACGATCTGATCGAGCAGACCGTCACGGTCGGCGACAAAGAAGCCAAGAGGCTCGACTTCGACTACTCGGGGTGACCGGACGGGCTCCTTTGCTGCGGCTTATGGCATAGTCGCTCCGACACCGAGGAGGGAGGCGTTGATTGTCCACTGAGTCCGTGCATTCCGAGCGCCTGCGCGCTGCCTGGCAGGGACGTGTCTCGGGCTGCCAGCTCGGCAAACCGGTCGAGCTGATCTCCATGCAACAGGGCCACGCCGCCATGTACGCGTACCTCGAGAATGCGGGCGCTCTGCCGCTGCGCGACTACGTACCCGTTGTCGAGGGCAGCCGCTTCCGCGGCTCGTGCAAGGGCGAGATGGTGCGCAGCGAGCCCGACGACGACATCAACTACACCGTGCTGGCGCTCCTGTTGATGGAGGACCACGGTCTCGAGCTCGAGACCGCGCACGTGGCCCGCGCCTGGCTCCGCTGCCTTCCGGTGGCCTCGACGTTCACCGCAGAGCGCGCGGCCTTCAAGATCCTGCTCGCACAGGCCAGCGACTTCTTCGCCTTCGGGGCCGACCCTGGCTTCGACCTGGCCGAGTGCTCGAACAACGAGTGGAACGACTGGATCGGCGCGCAGATCCGAGCCGATCTCTACGGCTGGGTGTGCCCCGGGCGCCCGGCACAGGCCGCCGAGCTGGCGCGCCGTGACGCCTCGCTCTCGCATCGCAAGGAGGGCATCCACGGCGCCGCATACGTGGCCGCGCTGGGAGCGGCGATCCCTGGCTCGACTTCGCTCGAAGCGGCGGTCGAAGCGGCGCTCGTCGAGATCCCGGGCGACTCCGACTGCGCCGAAGCCGTGCAACTCGGGCGCGAGCAAGCCGGGAGCGAGAAGGGAGGCGAGGCCATCCGCAACCGCTACGCGGACTTGTCGCCGGTGCACACGATCAACAACCTGGCGCTGGTCGTCTGGTCGCTGCTCACGCATCCCGACGACTTCGGCGCCGCCATCGGCGACGTCGTCACAGCCGGCCTGGATACGGACTGCAACGGCGCCACTGTCGGCGGCCTCTGGGGGCTCCAGGGCAAGCCGATCCCCGAAGCCTGGACGCGGCCCTGGCAGGGCCGCATCGCGGTCACCCTCGCAGGCCTCGGGGAACTCGAACTCGACGACCTTGTCGATAGGACGGTGACGGTGACGGAACGGATCGACGCGTCCTTCTCGAACTGACGCCCGACGACCCCACACCACGACCCACGGGACTCACTGATGGACTTCGGAATCACGGGCAAGCGCGCGGCTGTCGCAGCAGCGTCGAGAGGACTCGGCCTCGCGACCGCCAAGGCCCTGTGCGAGGAAGGCGTAAGGGTGGTCGTGTGCAGCCGCGACGAGTCGCGCATCCAAGAGGCCGCAGCCAGCCTCGGGGGCGGCGCGGTGGGCCTGGTCGCGGACCTCTCGACACCGGACGGCGCCCGGCACTTCGTCGAGCAGAGCCGCGAGACCCTCGGCGGTCTCGACATCCTCGTGACGAACGCGGGCGGACCGCCGCCCGGGAACTTCGCCTCGACCGACGTCGAGGCCTACCCCGACGCGATCGCGCTCAACCTGATGTCGGTCATCGCGATGTGCAAGGAAGCCGTGCCGGGCATGCGCGAGCAGAAGTGGGGGCGCGTTCTCGCGATCACGTCCATCTCCGTCCGCCAGCCGCTTCCGGGCCTGATCCTCTCGAACACCGCGCGGGCGGGGGCCACGGGCTTCCTGAAGACCCTGGCCCGCGAGGTAGCGGCGGACGGCGTCACCGTAAACTCGATCCAGCCCGGTATCCACCGGACTCGTCGGGTCGAGGACATCTACGGGGACCAGATCGAAAATGCGAGCCAGGGCATCCCGGCCGGCGTGCTCGGCTCGGCGGACGATTTCGGCCGCGTCGCGGCCTTTCTATGCTCCGAGTCGGCGCGCTTCATCACGGGCGCAGGCATCCCGGTCGACGGGGGTGCGAACGCGGCGCTTCAGTAACCCTTCGAGAGCAGCGCCTCGGCTCTTGCGTTGATCTCGTCGGCAGCTTTGAACAGATCTTCGAGATCCGGCTCGCGCGGGCGCTGCTTCGCCCCCGACCGGGCACGCGCACGGTTCTCTTCCCCGGTCTTCTTCCGGTGACACGGCGCGCACAGGGTCTGTAAGTTCGAAAGCTCGTGGCTGCCGCCGTCGATCAGCGGGACGATATGGTCGAGTTCCCACAGCGAACGGCGCCGCGGGAAGCCCAGCGCGCGTAGCTTCGCGGCGCGCCCCCTGCCCCTCACCTCGCGTTTCAGCGCGTTGGTGTCGAGCCCACAGGCACGGCAGATGCCCCGATCCCGCTTGCGGGCGAGACGTCGCAGCTCCCGCGCATCCGTCGCGTTGTAGGTCTCGACGCAGTGCGGGTGCCAACGACGGCGCAGGTCGGCCTGACCCTGCTTCGGACCGGGCCCGTGCAGAATCGCCTCGCCGCACCAGCGACACGTGCCTCGGGGTGCATCCGTATAGGGGATGGTCGGTCGGCGATGCCCGGACAAGGGAACCCTCATCGGGGGGCGCTCCGAGGATCGGCCAAGCGCGGCGGGAGGTCAACGACCGGGTACCCTTTGCGGCATGCCGGGGCCTCTCGACGGATACCGCGTGATCGACGTGACCCAGATGATCTCGGGCCCGGTAGCCACGATGATCCTGGGCGACCAGGGAGCCGACGTCATCAAGGTGGAGCCGCCCGGACGCGGCGATCTCACGCGCATGCTCGGGGGCGGCGCTCGACCGATGTCGCCGATCTTCGCGACCAGCAACCGCAACAAGCGCGGGATGGTCCTCGACCTGAAGCAGCTGCGCGGCGTCGAGATCCTGAAGCAACTCGTCGCCGGGGCCGATGTCTTCGTGCAGAACTTCCGTCCCGGAGCCGCCGAACGGATGGGCATCGGCGAAGAGGCCCTACGCGCCGTCAAGCCCGATCTCGTCTACGTGTCGATCAGTGGCTTCGGCGAGACGGGGCCGTACGCCCAGAAGCGCGTCTACGACCCGGTCATCCAGGCCCTCTCGGGCCTCGCCGACATCCAGGGCGGAAGCGGCAAGCGTCCGCGAATGCTGCGGCTGATCGTGCCCGACAAGGTGACGGCCCTGACCGCCGCCCAGGCGATGACCGCCGCCCTGCTCGCACGCGAGCGCACCGGCAAGGGACAGCACGTCCGGCTGGCGATGCTCGACGCCGTGATCCACTTCCTGTGGCCCGAAGGCATGGCGCGGCACACCTACCTGGGACGCGACGTGGGTGTCTCGCGGCCGACCGAGGTGCGCGATCTCGTTTTCGAGACGAAGGACGGCTTCATCACCGCCGGCGCCGTCGCGGATGTCGAGTGGCACGGCCTGGCCCGAGCCCTGGGCCACCCCGAGTGGCTCGAGGATGAGCGCTTCAAGACTCCGGCCGGCAGGGTCAAGTACGCCGACAAGCGCCTCGAGATGACCGCGGAGGTGCTGGCCACGGGCACCTCGGAGCAGTGGCTGAAGGTCCTCGACGAGCACCAGGTTCCCTGCGCGCCGGTCATGCGCCGCGAAGACCTCGTCGACCACCCGCAGGTCATCGCCAACGAGCTGATCGTAGAGGCCGACTACCCCCTCACGGGGCGCATGCAACAGGCGCGTCCCCCGGTCCGCTTCGATGTGACCCCCGCCGAGATCCGCCGACCCGCCCCGGGGTTCGGAGAGCACAACGACGAAGTGCTCGAAGAACTCGGCTTCGACGAGGCCCTGCGCCGAGAGCTGAAGGAAGCCGGCGTACTCGGCTGACCCGACCCCGGCCATCGGACCGGGGAATCGGCGCGGCGCGTTTCAGTCCTTGGGGAGACCCAGGATGCGCTCGCCGATGATGTTGCGCTGGATGTTGGGGGTGCCGCCGCCGATCACGGTTCCGTGATAGCCGAGGGAGCCGCCCTGCCACCGGCCGGTGCCCTGCGCATCGCTGCCCAGCAACCCCATCGCGAAATTCCACATCTCGTGCTCGAGTTCACCCCGTAGCAGCTTGTTGACGGAGGTCTCGGTGCCGGCGGGCTCGCCGGTCAACTGCTTGGTGAGAAAGCGCATGCCGTTCAAGCGCATGGCCGAGATCCTCGCCTGGAAGCTCGCGAGCTGGCGCCGCACCTGCGGGTCCTCGAGGGCCGACTTGCCGCCCCTCTTCGAGTCGCGTGCGAGCTGGATCAGGTCCTGCAGGTGACGCAGCTTCTCGGTGGCCTCGGAGATCCCCGAGCGCTCGTTGGCGAGGGCCCGCACGACGACCATCCAGCCCTGCCCTTCCTCGCCGAGTCGGCTCTCGGCGGGCACCCGAACGTCGTTGAAGAAGACCTGGTTGAAGCTGTGCATGCCGTTGAGCGCGGGAATCGGCCGGATCTCGATGCCCGGAAGATCCATCGGCGTGAGCAGACAGGTGATGCCGTCGTACTTCGACGCGCTCTTGTCGCGATCCGTCCGCACCATCATGAAGATGTACTTGGCCCGGTGAGCCAGGGTGGTCCAGATCTTCGAGCCGTTGATCACGTACTCGTCCCCGTCCCGGGTGGCGCGGCACTGGAGTCCGGCAAGGTCACTCCCGATGTCGGGCTCCGAGTAGCCGGTGCACCAGATCGACTTGCCGGCGAGTAGCTCCGGCAGGAACTTCTTCTTCTGCTCCTCTGTGCCGTGCTTGATGATCGCCGGACCCACCCAGGTGAGGCCCATGAAGTCCATGCCGAGAGGCGGTGCCCGCCTCGCCGAGGTCTCTTCCTTCAGGATGAACTGCTCGATCAAGGTGCCGTCGTAGCCGCCGTGCTCCTTCGGCCAGTTGAAGCCGACCCAGCCCTTCTCCACGAGGGCCTGGTTCCACTGCATCATGTCCTCGAGGCTGGGCGGTTGGTTGGCGGGCAGGTTCTCGTCGAGGAAGGCGCGCACCTCGCTGCGGAAGGCCTCTTCTTCGGGACTGAAATGGAAGTCCATCGGGTTAGTAGCCTCCCAAGCTGGCGATTCGTTCTTGGTGGTGCGTCTCATCGCCGTAGAAGGGACGTGCCCACTTCGAGCGCTTGAGATACAGCTGGATGTCGTATTCCTCGGTGTACCCAACGGCGCCGTGCAGCTGGATCGCCGTAATGCCCGCCTGCGTCACCGCGAGAGCCGCGAAGGACTTGGCCTCGGCAACGGCCGTCGGGATCTCGTCCGGGCTGCTGTCGAGAGCCCAGGCCGCGTAGTAGGCGAGGGACTTCAGGCACTCGAGATC
>JAYGDB010000185.1:0-4108 GCA_046583095.1 Myxococcota bacterium
ACCGCTGTGATGCTGCTTGCCGCGCCGACTGCGTTCGCCGAACATCCGTGTGACTTCGATGGCAGCGGTGCCTTCGACCAGCCCGACAAGGAAGTTCTCAAGGCCGCCCAGAACGCGACGCCCGGCGATTCCAACTGGGTGGCCGCAGCCGACCGCGATGCGGACGGGATCATCACGGTGGTCGATATTGGTCTCTGCCTTCGGGCACAGTAATCCAAGGAGCTGATCCGATGCGGTTCTTTCAATCCCTCGTGTTTTCTGCCTTCTTCCTCCTCGCGGGTGTCTCTTCCGCTTGGGCGTTTGGGTTCACCCTTTCGACTTCTTCTCCGACACAGAATCTGAGCATGGGCGACTCGGTCACCGTGGATGTGTTCTTCGACGCGGATGGCGGGGTCACGATCATGTCGGTGGCCGTCATCATTTCCGACCCTGGCGTGCTGCTGTACGATGAAGTCGCCTCGGCGGCTCTGACGCCGCACCCGGCCTCTGTCGGCCCGAGTGGTGCTCAGCCCTCGTACATCCTGTACACGGCTGCCACGGGGATGGGGCCGAGCGGCATGCCGACAACGTATCTAGCGCCGCTGCAGACTCCTGCCTTCCTCCACTTCCCATTGGACAACCCGGCGCGGGTGAACATCAACTACACGGACCCAGCCTTCAACACGACAACCGCGATGGGCACGGGAATCTACATCGCATCGATGGTGTTCGACGTGGTGGCGGAGTCAGGCTTCGCAGATCTCTCCCTGGAAATGCTGAGTGGCAATCTGATCCAGGCAGGCACCTTCATCACCGATCCGGCGACGATTGCTCTGATTGGCACCCCGATCTCCGTTACGGTGCCGGAGCCCGCTGCCGGAGGTCTGGCGCTCGCCGGTCTCGCCACCGTCACGCTGCTGTATCGCACGCACCGGCGAAGGGCTCAACGCTGACGAACGCGTCGACGCGCCTCACGGCGCCCCGACGGCACCGATGACCCGCGCGTGCTGGAAATTCGCGCCGAGAGCTTTGGCTCTCGGCGCGTTGCTGTTTGGCGCTTCGTCTTGGGCCGCTTGCTCCCCGTCCCGAGAGCCGGCCCGGGGCGAAACGGCGGGTTCGGCCGACGCCCGGCCGCTTCGGATCATCCTGCTGCTGTCGCTCGATACCCTGCGACCGGATCACCTCGGTTTCTACGGGTACGAGCGCTTCACTTCGCCCGTGCTCGACGGGATCGCACGAGAGGGTGTCGTGTTTCAGGACGCAAGCGCCGCAGCCCCGTGGACGCTTCCATCGCACGCCTCGATGTTGACGGGCCTCTTCCCGTTGCGGCACCGGGTGGTTTCCGCCAAGACTCGCCTGCCCGACGCGGTTCCCACCATTGCCGCAATGCTCGCTGCGCACGGTTACGACACCGCAGCCGTGGTCAACAGCGATTGGCTCAAGAAGGATAACTTCGAGCTCACCCGCGACTTCGCGAAGTACCTGTGGGCGGACACCACACTCGACCGCGTGTCGTCGAACACCTGGGTGACCGACCAGGCGATCGACTGGATCTCCAGCCTGGACGAACAGCCGCTGTTTCTCTTCGTCCACTACTACGATCTCCACAGTGACTATGTGTCCGAGCCGTATTTCGAGAAGCTCTTCGTCGGGCCCTATGGGGGCACCGTTGACGGCACCGGCTGGCAGCTGAAGCAGGCGGTTCTCGAAGACGACTACCTCGAATTCTGCCACCGCAGCTTCGATCCGAAGCAGTGCACCTTCAGTAGCGACTACGTGGTGGACGAGAGCGTGCAGAAGCGCCGCTTCGACGAAGCGGACGTCCGGCACCTGATCGATCTCTACGACGCGCAGATCCGTCAGCTCGACACGGAGCTCTCGCGTCTCTTCTCCGAACTCCGCAAGCGCGGTCTGCTCGAGCAGACGCTGCTGGTGGTCACCTCGGACCACGGTGAGGAGTTCATGGAGCACGGCCGGGTCGAGCACTTCATCCCGACCTACCAGCAGACCCTCCGGATTCCGCTGATGATCCGGGGGCCGGGCGTCCCGCGTGGAGTTCAGGTCGAGGCACCGGTCTCGAGCGTCGACATCGTACCCACCCTCCTGCAACTGGCGGGCGCTCCGGTTCCGTTGGACCTCGATGGTCTCGACCTCGCTCCGCTGTGGTCGGGTGGCGGGGTCGGCCCGTTCGAGCAGCGATTCCTCTACGCGGAGGCGGCTGGCGGCATCCAGTACAACTTCTTCGCGCCCGGCTTCTTCCCGGTCTTTCGTTCCGTGCGTCAGGGTCGGTACAAGCTCATCTACGAGTCGAAGGGCGGGACGTACGCGCTCTACGATCTCGAGGCCGACCCCGCCGAGACGATCGATGTCACGGAACGGGAGCCGGAGATCGCCTCTCGTCTGAGCCAGGTGATGACCGCGCGCTACCAGGACTTCCGTCCGGAGCCCGAAACGGGGAGCGAGGTGATGCTCGACCCCGAGGATCTGGAGAGGCTGCGAGCGCTGGGCTACGTGCCGTAGACGCTAGCGGGCGGAGGACTGCAGTCTCGCGGCCGCCCGGGCTCCCTCTTCGACGAGGACACGTGCCCGTTTGGAACCCGCCTGGCACTCGTCGCCGATGCTGGTACCGGCCAGGCACCGCTCGACTTGTTCCTGGAAGCCGAGGTTCGAAACGGATGAACTCAGCATCACATTCTCGGCATGCTCGCGGCAGGACGCCTCGGACGGCTGGCCTTCGCGGCAGCCCTGCCAGGCATCGACCAGCGCATCGCCACGGAAGGGTGCGGCGTGGTGGTAGTACTCCTGGAAGTCGTCCGACAGACGCTGCGCCTGGTAGGCAGAGGTTTTCTTCGAGACGCCGCGGGGTTCGTTGAAGAGGCCTGCCATCTCCTGCAGCCGCTTCCGAGGCAGTCCCTTCGGCTGTTTCTCCAGCCAGGCGAGGGTGTCTTCGAATGTCCGCGAGCTTGGAGCCTCGTTCAGCCACTCTGCCATCAACGTATTGCAGAGCCTCCCGACCGATTGGCAGGCCTCGACTATCACCTGGGCTCGCTGGTCGTCGGGCAGTCGTCCCCCGAAGCGGGACGCATATCCGCGCAGCAGTGAGGCCTTCGCACCGACTCGTGCGGGCTCTCCGTAGCCGGTGAACGGCAGGTCGGCGATGTCGCCGCGAAACAGAGCGCGTCCCGCGCGATCGTTCAGGCGCGGGTGGTAGAGGGACTGCTGCGGGCCCTTGAGCTTGGCCGCGCCGAGGACGCCAAGAGGAACGATTTCATGCGCCAGCAAAGCGGGGAGGCTCTGAATGCGGGAGCGCTGGAGGGTGGCCCTGAAGTCAGGCCGTTCGAAGTTCTGGGCGAAGCGGAAGTGATCGGACGCGGTTCTCGGATCGAGGAAGCCGAAGACCAACAGCGAGCCGCTCACGTCCTGCCACACCGAGACGTGCTCGTAGACCTCGGTGAAGGTGCGCAGCGCGATGTGCATCCCCGTGTCGTCGAACTCGTAGCGCTGGACGAACATGCAATAGACGCCGCCGGGGTTCAGTTTTGCCTTGGTGGCTTGCAGGAACTCGGCGCTGTACAGCATCTCGACTCCGGCGACCCAGACGTGGCTCGGTCCCGAGACGATCACGTCGTAGGTAGCGTCGGTGCGCATCAGGGCGCGGTAGGCGTCGCTCTCGATCACATGGATCTTCGGATTTCTGGTGGCTCCTTGGGTCGCGAAGTCGAAGAGAGGCGCCGCCTCCAGCACTCCAGGGGAGATCTCGGCGACGTCGACGCGTGTCACGGTTTCAAAGCTGCCGAGCTCGCCAGCGGTGGTGCCGATTCCCCACCCGATCACGAAGGCGCGCTCGAGCTTTTCTATCAACATCGCCGGCAGCACGGCCAGGAGTCCCACGGTCCCGTAGTCGGCGTAGGTATCCCCGTCGCTTTTTCCGTTGGTCGACAACGACCGTGAGTAGGGGTCGCGTTGGTTCCGCAGCTCGTGAACGAGGACGCTGGTGGTGGGGTCGTCGGTCTGGAACAGGATCTTCGGTGTATAGAGACCGCCGCGCGGAATGAGAAAGCGCTCGGCACCCACGAAGAGGCGGTGGGCCGGGGGCGAGAGGCGAAAGAGCCCGGTGTAGAGCAGGTTG
>JAYGDB010000197.1:0-20214 GCA_046583095.1 Myxococcota bacterium
GTACCAGTCTTTGAACGGGTTCGCGTCGTGGGTCCGATCGTAGATGCCCCCGAGAAACCCCGAGTCCAGGGCGGCCTGCACGATGTCTCCGGAGTAGACGGCCTCATTGAAGATGGCGCCCGCCACGGAGCAGGTGAACTCGTTCCAACACGCGCCGCCGCCCTCGAAATCGATCACCAGCTTGTTGACCGTCCCACCCAACGCGAAGAAATGATACGGCGTGTCTCGCGAGCAGCGACCCGAGGTGACCGTAGATGACGGCGTTCTCCGGGTTGAGCCGCGCCAGCCGCTCGAGAACGCGCCGGCCTTCGGACCACTGCCCAACGGATTCGAGGACGCGGGCGTACTGGAGGTGCACGCGCGGGTCGAAGGTGCTCTCGGTCCCACGTCGGAGGGCTTCGATCGCCTCGGGACTTCGGCCGGCCGCGACGAGTTCCTGGGCCAACCGGAGGCTGGGGAGGGCGTTGGTCGGATCGACGGCGAGGGCTGCGCGGTACTCGGCCGCTGCGGCATCGTGGCGGCCCGCTGCCGACAACGATTCTGCCTCGCTCAGATGGGAGCCTGAGCGGTAAGGCACTTTGCCCCGAACCGTGACCGTGTAGCCAAAGCCACCTAGAAAGGAAGCCATGAGCAGGAAGGCTCCGATCGCGAATAGCACCCGCTCGGAGACGCTTCTAGCGTTTCTCCATCGCGGCGGCTTGCTTCCGACACTCATGGCAGGCCCCGCAAGCGTAGCAATCCCTCGGCTCCAAGTTCCGTCGCCCGGTCTCAGTCCCGCCGCTTGGGGGCGAGGGGCGGAGGCCGGATCCTACGGGGGCATCTCTGCGATCGGCTACCCGCGCATAGCTGATGCGAACGGCCGTACCCGAAGGAGCCTAGGGGCTCGACACAGGGCTTCGCTGAGCTGCAGCGCGTGGTTTTCGTCGAGGACCCGCGGCGGGCGCTCTTGCAACCCTTCTTGTTCCAAAAAATCGAGTACCGCGAGCCCCACCGCCGGGCGGGGGTTCTGGCCTGCTCGATTCAACGCGTCTGGGTCTTGTCTCGACCGTCTTCTCCGAGCGCGGAGCCATCGCCAGCGCCCAGTCGCTCTGCGAGTAGCCGCGCCACGAACGCGTGCCCTCTCGCATTCCAGTGCCCGTCGCCGGGGATCTGCATCGCGGTGGGCTCCCAGCCAGGCCGCGACTCCACGTCCACCACGTCGTGGCTCGCTCTGCGCAGTTCGGCGACCAGCCTCTCGTAGGAGCCGGATGGCGAGAACCAGAACTGCGAATTCGCGACCACGACGAGGGACGCTCCGGCGCGGTGTGCCTCGCTGCGCAGTGCGTTCACAAGCGCGACGGTGAGACGATGTGGGTCGCTCGGGTCCGGATAGGAGTCGGCGAGGTAGACGAAGGAGGCTTCGTGGCCGAGCAGCGCGATCTCGAGCGCCTTCGCGACCGCCGAGCGCGAGCGGAGCGAGTGGCGGAGGCGGTCGCTGAGGCCGGCCTTCGGGACGGGAACGCCCTGGAGCAGCAGGCCCGCGTGCCGATCGAGCCCGTAGGTCGGCTTGTAGTAGGTCCAGTAGGCGACCTGCATGTGGTTCATGATGTCGTCGTTGCCCGAGAGGGCGTAGACCACGACATCCGGCGCGTATTGCCTTCCCTCGAGGCGAAGCCACAGCAGCACCTGGTCGGTGCTGTAGCCGGACACGGCGCCGTTGATCACCTCGGTATCCGGAAGCGCTCGCTCGAGCCGCGCACCGAATGTGTCCTCCTGCTCGACGCCAAACCCCCAGCCGAACGAGTCCCCGACGACGAGCACCCGGCGCACACCGACCGGCTTCTGGAGGCTGACCTCATCGCCGCGTAAGCCCCTCGAGTTGATCGCGACGTGGACACTGAAGAAGCCGTTGTCGAAGGTGCCCTCGTACCCCGCTCGGCTGGTCCACCCGAGCTTGGGATGATAAGCCCAGAGTGATCGCTGGTCCGGGTTCACGGGCACCGGCCCGGCGCCGAGCAATCGCAGTGCGACCTCGAGCGCGACCCCCGCCATGGCGAAGGACGCCGCCGCGAGTGCGATGCGACCGGCGCGTCCACCCCAGGTCGTCACCGGGCCGCTGGCTGCGGAGGCCGTCATCTCGGCAGTGCTGTAGCACAAGGCCCCGCAGCCAAGAAGCCAGCAATTCGCACCCGCCCGCCGAGCCTCTCCCACAGAGCCCAGGCTATTGGGCCTCGCGGGGTTGCGGCTTAAGGTTCCTGCTCGCTGAAGCAGACAGTCGATTTCGATCGCGGCGTTCTTGGCTCAGAAGTTCTGCGCCCTCCCGAAAGGAGTCCCGCAATGTACGCTGGAAGACCGCATCTGTGCCTGAAGTCGAAGCACATGGACGCGTCGCGCCGCTTTTACGAAGCGCTCGGCTTTTCCGTCGTCGATGAAGTGGCCGGCCTGCGAATCGTGCTCGAGCGCGGCAGCTTCAACCTTGCGCTGATGTCGTTTCTGGACGAGGACTCGCTGAACCTGCGGGGTGCCGACGCGTTCGCCATCCGCGACCACCTGCAGCAGCAAGGCATTTCAGCGGAGGGAGAACCCGAGCACTACAAGAAGGAGAAGTACGATGCTGACGCGGACGGTACTTGCTGGCTTACCCGCGACCCCGACGGGCACAGCGTCTTCTTCGATACCAACCAGAACGAGCAGGGACCCGAGGCAAGATGTCGGCAGATCGATCGCGTGTTGCGCAACGCTGAGCAAGATCTGATCGACGCCGGTGCCAGCGCCGAATGCCTGGACGCCTACAGGGTGAATGTGCTGGCCCCGTTCGCCGCGGGAGACCGGGGCTAAGTAGTTCTACCGAAACGGTTTATAAGCTCTTCCTTGGGTAGGAACGCTGGCCTATGCTGGTCTCGGGAAGCGGGATGCTGTGCTGAAATTACGCTGGCCGAAGAGACTGCTGCGCTCGAGGTTGCTGCAACTTGCGGCGATCTCGTTTGTCGGTCTTCTGTTGACGGCCCCCGCAGTTCGTGCGTTGCCCGTTGTCCACCCGGTCACCGGCGGGTACGTGGACATCGAAGTGAGGCTTGGCGGCCTCACGATAGGCTCTGCCGCCGGCGTAGCCCTGACCGGCGATAGCGTCACCGTGGACGCCCCGGCGCTGACCCTCGACGCGATCCGCCTCGAGATCGCGCCCACGATGATTGCCCTGAGCCAGCCGTTCGGGGGCTACGACGAGATCACTGTCGAGAGTGCGATCCTCGAAGGGGACCCGAGCTTCGTGACCATCGCCTCCGCCGGTATCCCCAGCCTCTTCACCGCCGTCGCGGGGCCCCTCACAGTGACGGGCAGCTGGGGCGCGACCGACTCGACCGGCATGAATCTGCCGACCAGCGGGAACGCGATCGTCTTCCCGGTGCTGTCGCTGATCGCGATCGTCAACGTGAATCCCCGGGTCGAGCTCAATTCGGTCACCATCAACAGCATCGATGGCACCCCATTCGGGCATCCGGGTGAGCACCTGACCATCGTCGCCACCTACGTCGTGGAGACACCCGAGCCCACGACGGGCCTGCTGCTCACCCTCGGTCTCCTGCTCATGCTCGCCCGGCGCTCGAAGCCTCTCCCACAGAGCTGAGCCCGCCCGAAGCGAAGCAACAATGCTCCTGTGATGCCCGACATCTATCCCCGCTTGGCCTATGACGACGAGCACGCTGCGGTCGAATACCTGGCCCGCGTGTTCCAACTCGAAGAGATCCGTGAGGCCCGGATTGAGCACAACGAGACGATGCTGGCCTGGCTGCGAACCGGTAGCGGCGTGATCATGGTGGGTCACGCCGACGAAGAAGTGCACCAGATCAGCAGTCCCCGCAGTGTGGGCAAGACCACGGTGCAGATGATGGTTTACGTCGACGACATCGATGCCCACTACGCCCATGCAGTGGCGCACGGCGCCGACATCAGCATGTCGATCGAGGACGCCTTCTATGGCGAGCGGCGCTACGAGGCCACGGACCTCGAGGGTCATCGATGGCACTTCGGCGAGAGTTTCGAGCACGTTCGGGCTCGGGGTGGCACTCTTACCGAGGAACCCGTCGGCGGTCTTCCAGTCAGCGACGCCTGAAGCGCGCACCAGCTCGCTTGTCCATGTTCGCTCGGACATTCCCGGTGTGTCAGCCGCCGTCTCTCCCGACTGATTCGTTCTCGACGGCCTGGCAGTCGCGCCCAACGCAGTGCGCGAGCGCATCGAGGTGTGCCCGGAGCGCCGCGACGAGCGCGGGATCGGCTCTGTCCAGGACGCTCTTCGTCTCGTAAGGATCAACCTCGAGATCGTACAACTCCGTGTCTCCGGTCTTGTACTCGATGAGCTTGTAACGCAGCGTTCGAATCCCGCGGAACCGAGGCACGCCCTGGTTTCGCTTTTCGTGGTCGGACTCGATCACGAGCGCGTGTCTCCACGGCGGAGCGTGGTCGCCCGCGGTGATTAGCGGCAGCAGCGATCGTCCGTCGACGCGCTCACCGGGCTGTTCTCCGACCAGGTCGAGCAGCGTCGGGTGCAGATCGACGTTCGATACGAGATGTGGCAGCGAGACGTCTCGCGGTACCCCGGGTCCCCGAACGATCAGGGGGAATCGGATGCTCTCCTCGAACGGCGTCCCCTTGCCGCGCCGGATTCGGTGCTCGCCGAAGTGCCGTCCGTTGTCCGACGTGAAGAAGATGTACGTGTTCTCGAGCAGCCCCTCGCTCTCGAGCGCGAGGACAACGTCGCGAACGAGTTCGTCGACCGACTGCAGGCTCCGCAGTGTCTCGCGGTAGGATATATCGAGGCCCGAAATCGCCTTCTTCGACAGCGGGGTCGTCGACGACAGCGAAGGCTGGGTCCTGCGGTCTACACGATTGAAGCTCGGGACGCGCGGCGCGATCTCGCTTGCGTAGTTCCCGCGGTGGCGCTTCGCGGCAACGACCGGTGAGTGAGGAGCCTGCGGCGTGATGTACAGAAAGAACGGCTTCGCCGCGGCGGACGAGTCTTCGATGAATCGAACCGCCAGCTCGGCGAGAATGTCGGTCTGGTGGCCGGTCGGTCGGTGGACGACGACCCCGTTGTCGTCCATGCGGAAGTCGACGTACTTCGTATTCCCGGTGAGCACGTGATAATCGTCCCAGCCGGCCATCAAGTGTTGACCGGCCTTGCGCGGCGGGCCCATGTAATAGACTCCGTAGCGGTTCAAGTACTTGCCCATCATTCCGGTGCGATAGCCGGCTTCGTGCATCAGGTGACCGATCGCGCGCTCGTGGTTGCCGCGTATGAAGAACAGGGACGCGCAGCCGGGCCAGCCGGTCTCGTGGAGGTGATTGTGGCGATACTGGCCGAGGAGGATCGTCACTCGGGACGGACAACAGATCGGATCGTTGAGGATGAAGTTGTCGAGCCGTAAGCCCTGCCGAATGAGGTGCTTCTCCACGTGCTTCATGTGGGGAAGCGTCGAGAATGCCTGGTCGTCGGTCACGATCACGACGACGTTCGGTGGAGACCCTCGTCGGGGAGCTTCGGAGTCTCCGCCCGAGCACGCGACGAAGACGAGCAGCGCGAGGATCTTCGGCACCAGATCGCGCGAGGCGTGCTTCGGGTACCGCGACGACATCAGTCAACTGTAGATTCCCCGGAGCGATTGCGGTAGCTCATAGATCGTCTAGATCGACTCGTCTACACGGGCTGTTCTCCCGCGATCATGTAGCGCCAGAAGCGCCGCGGCTCGCCGATCCGGAAGTTGCCGGCGGCCTTGTGCTGAACCGAGCGGTTGTCCCAGACGAGCACGTCGTGTTCGCGCCAGTCGTGCCGGCAGCGCGGTGCGTTGGCCTCCGCGTGATCCTGCAGCGTCTGAAGCCACGTCCGCCCCTCGTCGAGCGAGAGGTTTTCGATGTGACTGGCCCGATCGAGGTCGAGGAAGAGCGAGCGTGTGGCCGCGACAGGGTGGGTGCGCACCAAAGGGTGCAACACGTCCTCGAGGACGTCGGCCGGCCCGCTCGCCGAGCGCCTGGGCGGAAAAGCGTCGAGATTGTTGTACTTGTAGACGACTTTCAGGCCCTCGAGACGAGCCCTCGTCGTCGAGTCGAGCAGCGCATGGGCGGCGCGCATGTCGATGAAGAGGGTAGGGCCGCCTCCGTTTGGCGGAAGCTGGCGGGCATGCAGCACTGTGGCTCCGGCCGGCTTCTCGGTGTAGGTGTCGTCACAGTGGAATGTTTCGAATAGCCCGGGACGTTGGTCGTCCAGACCTCCGAAGCTGAGGTCGCCAAGCTTGGCCCGAATCTCGTCGGTCATCACGAAGCCCGAGTCGATGATCTGCCGCGGCTCCGAATAGCGGAAGGCCTTTCCGTCCTTCGCGCGCGCCACCGGGTCCTTGATCGGGCCGAAGAGCCGCGACACGGATTGCAGTTCCTCGTCTTCGAGCGGTCGATCGAAGCGCAGGCAGACCACTCCGGCGTGAGCGAGTGCATTTCGGAGTTCGGACGTCGCTGCGCCATCGGATGCCGGGTCCAGGTCCAGGACCGTCGCCATGCCGAACTCACCCTGGCACTGCTGAATCTGGACCATCGTGCCTAGACCCTACCATTCAACATTGCCCCGCGAGGCGCGGGGGGTAAGCGCGAGTTGGGGCTGTGCGGCGGCAGCCTCTTCATTACCCTGACGCGCGTGTCGCAGTGATGCGCAGCCTGCGAAGACAAGGAGACCGCAATGGACGAGTGGATCACCTTCGCTCAGGAAGCCCAGGCCGTACCGTGGGTGCGCGCCATCGTGGTGGTCTTGGTCTCGGTGGTGCTGGCCAGGATCGTCGATCTGTTGATCTCGCGATTCCTGCTGCGCCTGGCCCGCCACACGGACACGGATCTGGACGACCAGCTGATTCAGCTATTGCACCGGCCCATTTTCGTCAGCGTGATCCTGATCGGACTGGATCTCGCGGTGAAGACGCTGGGGTGGACCCCGGGCGTTGAAGCTGCCGTCGGCGCGTTGATCCAGACTGTGGCCATCTTCGTCTGGGCCGGGGTCGGATTCAAGCTGACATCGACGACGCTGGAGGGGCTGAGCCGACTCGCCGATCGTGTGACCTGGCTCGAGACGCGCACGCTTCCGCTCTTCGACAACCTGAGCAAGATCGTCGTCTTCGGTGTGGCGGTCTACTGCTTTCTCGTCGCGTGGGATCTGGATCTTTCGGCCTGGCTGGCCTCCGTCGGCATCATGGGGATCGCCGTGGGCTTCGCCGCCAAGGATACTCTGGCCAACCTCTTCGGCGGACTCTTCGTCATCATGGATGCGCCGTACAAGATCGGCGACTTCATCAACCTCGATTCGGGAGAGCGTGGCCGAGTCGTCAAGATCGGGTTGCGCAGTACACGCCTGATGACGCGCGACGACGTTGAAATCACGCTCCCCAACGCGCACATCGCCAACGCCAAGGTCGTCAACGAGTCTGGCGGCCCGTACGAGAAGACACGGGTCGCCATTGCAGTGGGTGTGGCCTACGGCTCCGACGTCGATCGAGTTCGAGAGGTGCTCATGGAGGCAGCGAAGTCGGTCGAGCACGTTGTGCACGATCCCGAGCCGCGTGTGCGCTTCGTCGAGATGGGAGACTCGGCGCTGATCTTCCGCGTTCAGGGCTGGATCGACGAACCGGCCTTGCGGGGTGAATGCGTCGATGGATTGAACATGGCGATCTACAAGGCGCTGGGCCAGGCCGACATCGAAATCCCCTTTCCGCAGCGAGTCGTGCACACAGTTCGATCCTGACCAGCGTTGTCGGGGCAGGGAGACGGGCAGGGGCCACCCTCGGAGCCTGGCTGTGCACCGCTCTGACGCGCGCCGAGACGCGTCGCTTCGGTGCCCGCCGAAGTCAGTTCGTCGTGTTCTGGTGGGCTTCCAGGACCTGGGGGCCTAACCATTCGCCGATCCACTGTTGGGCTCTGTCGGTGAAGTGGACTCCTTGCTTGCGAAAGGGCTGGATGCCATGGATGCTGGTGGCGAACTGGCCTCTCGGGCAGACCGCTTGGTAGAGATCGATGATCTCGCTCGGCTGGGAGCTTGCAGCGGCAACCGCGGGCAAGATCACCTCGTTCAGGTGCCTGACGCGGAGTGGATCGAAGACTCCTTGTGTGCCGCCCGCGGCCCCGCGAATGCAGGGCGCCGTCAGCCACACGACCTGTGCGTCGAACTCGGAGAAGAAGTTGGCGGTCGCTTCGAGCTCGGCGGTCAGCCATGCGTCGAAGAATGGATCCCCGAGCGCGCGCGGACCGCCCCACTCCGGCTTCTCCCGCTCGTTTAGCTCCCACACGGCGGTTACGACCACCACGACATCGGGGTCGAACAGGGTCAGCTGCTTGCGCGCGCGCTTGCGCCAGCGGTCGCAGACGCGCGGGCGCCGGCTGGCGACCCTTTCGGGCCACGCGCCCACCGCGAGGCCGCAGCCGCGGACCGCCAGGTTACGGACGTCCGCCTTTCCGGTGCGGGCGGCCCACATCTCGAGGCCGTTCCCGACGTCGTCTGCGACCGAGTCCCCCAGGATTGCGACACGCGGCGCGCCGGCGACGAGCGCGACGGGTTCGTTGGGAAGCTCGGGGAGGGTGGTGTCCGGACGGGCGTAGTAGAATGCGATCCCGACGCTCGCGAACGCGAGCGGAGCGGCGATCCAGCCGCGCCAGCCGACGAGCAGACGCCCAGCGAGGATGGGCTCCTCCAGCCAGCGATGGGATGCGGCCGCAAGCGTGAAGGTGAGCGCGGTCCGCAGTCCGAAGAGCGCCCACGGACCGAGTCCCGTGCTCTCGTCCAGCACCAGGAAGATCGGCCAGTGGTACACATACGCGCCGTAGGACACCCGGCCGATCCAGCGGAGCACGGGCCGCGAGAGGAGCTGGCGGACCGGCCCCACAGGTGCGACGCAGCCCGCGACGACGGCTGCGCTGGCTGCCGCGTAGAGAGGCAGACCTCCCCGGTAGAGCCAGGGGCTCTCGACGCTGGCGACGATCCAGAACGCCGCGCTCACGATCAGACCGACTGCACCGAGCCACGCGAGATTGCGACCCGCCCGGGTCGAGACCGAACGACCCGAGAGGACGAGGGCCAGCACCCCGCCGACCAGCAGTTCGCCGCACCGGGTGTCCGTGCCGTAGTAGATGCGCGCGGTGGTGGCGGTCGAGCCGCCGAGATCGAACATCCAGATCCACGAAGCGAGTGTGCCGATGGCGAGGGCGACTCCCAGTGGCCGGCGGTCTCCGCGCGCGAGCAGCACGGCCGCGACGAGCGGGAACACCGCGTAGTACTGCTCCTCGATCGCCAGGCTCCAGAAGTGCTGGATGAACGAGGGTGAGCCCATCAGGTCGGCATAGGCGCCGCCGCTGAAGATGAGCCACCAGTTCGCGATGTAGAGGAGCGCGGACAGGCCGTCGATGCGAAGTCGCTCGTGCTGGGAGAAGTCGCCGAAGCTCGATCCGAGTACGACGACCGTCGCCAGGCCTACCAGTGCTGCGGGCATCAGTCGGCGGAAGCGCCTTCCCCAGAAGGCGCGGAGGCGGATCCGGTCTTCGTGTTCCCGCTCTGCGGTCAGGAGCCCGGTGATCAGGAAGCCGGACAGGGTGAAGAAGGTCGAGACGCCCAGGAAGCCTCCCCCGGCACCCGGCACCTCGGCGTGGAAGAGCAGCACCGCAAGAACCGCCAGGCCGCGCAAGCCCTCGAGGGCGGGCTGGAAGGGGAGGTGCCGCATGGGGGGGTCATAGCATCGAGGCGCGAAATGTGGTCTGGGATCGACGCTCCAGTCCGGATGGCGCCACAGGGGCGGATCAGGAAGACACTCTGATAGAGTGCCGATCGTCGGAGGTAGCGACTTCGCGGCTTGAAATTGCGGCTCGCGGACCGGGCAGCCTGGTGTTCATGGCCTTGCCCGGGCCGGCTTGGTTGGATCACTGAGATGCCGTGAGGACATGCAATGACGATCGTCTATTGGAGCGTGTCGATTCTGTTGGTGGCTGTATTGCTGGCCGTCTGCGGGCAGCAGTACCGCTACCTGCGCGCCCGGCGGGACGTCGTCGCGGATCGACAGGAGTTGTTTCACTCGTCGTCCGCTTTTCACGTTGCAACCGTGGTCTCGCTCTCGCCTGAACAGGAGTTGCTTGAGGGCGTGAGAGACTTCGTCGATGCCATCGAACGCGATGGTGCGAAGGTCGTCTACGCGGGAAAGGTTGCTGTCAATGCAATTCAATCGAGCCAGATTCCCGCAGCACGATGGGACGCGTTCGTGCTCGCCCAGTACCCGTCGCGCGAAGCGTACGCGTCGAGCGAGGCGAATCCCGACTACCAGAAGGTGCGTTCGAGCTTCGCAAGCACCTACGCGCTCGGCATGCAACGTTCGCCGTTGCAGAACCTCGCGCTTCCCATCGTCCTGTTGGGCAAGCGGGCCATCGACATCATCAGGCGCCAGCCGGCTCGCTACCCGTTCCGGCCGGCCGAAATTCCGGAAGGGATTCCCGCGCAGCTCTTGGAGCGACGCGCAGATCTGGTAGGAGAGTTGCTGGCCAACCGCGAATACGGGCGAGACGCCGCCGTCGTGTTGAACTTCGTCAAGGAGGGAAGCACCGCGCAACGCGACGCAAACTCCGGCTACGGGTCTGCAATGCTCGGAATGATGGCCGAGATGGGATGCGGCCCAATGCACATCGGTAGAGCCGTGATCCTCGAGGGTGAAGCCGACTTCGACAACGTCATCATCGTCTACTACCCAGGTGTCGAGTTCTTTGCAGAGATGATCCAGAGCGAGTTCTTCACGGGGATCGTCGGCGGCAAGCAACTCGGCGATACGCTCTCGTCACCGACGGTTCCGCTCTTGCCATACTTGTAGGTCGCAGCGAGCGTGAACGGTGCCCTCCCGCCGCTTCGCGCGCGAGGGAGGCTCGTGCGAAGCGCTCAGCGCGGTGGCTGGGCCGAGTCGACGACGCAAAAGTGTCGGGTCGATGCGAGCAGTCGGCCGCGGCGAAGCACCCGCAGACTCACTCCTCGGTAGCGGTTCGCGAACTCGTCGAGCGAACACGGCTCGTCCGAGCCGTGACGCTCCAGGAATGCGACGCCGTCGAACTGCCGCAGGCGCGCGACGACCCCGGGCTGGATGGCCAGCAGGTCGAACAGCACGTACCAGTCCATCGGAGCCCGTGTCTGGCGATCGAGAAGGAAGTGGACGAGCGGGAACCCCGGGATGACCGTGAAGTCGCGGTCGGACTCGAGGGCGTGGATCTCGACGAGACTCCTCAGTTCCTGCATCCGGTCGCCGAGGAGCTCACCGCCGTAGAGTCTCCCGAAGCGAGGGAAGATCTCGTGGTAGGCGCGAGTCTGCTGCTCCCGAGGGACCGACCGGTAGGGGTGCTGGGCGTTCAGTTGCCAGACCTGGCTGACGGCTAGGGCCGCGACGAGGGACCAGCCCGCCAGCTGCAGTGGGGCCCGGCGGGTGGGGTGGGGCAGTAAGCTCTCGAGGACCACCCCGGCCGAGACGAGTCCGAGCAGGGGCGAGTTGGCTCCGAAGCTCAGCGAGGCCGACCACGCGATTGCGAGCGTGCCGAGGTGCAGCGTGGGGAGCATCAACGAAGCGTCCGATCCTCCGCTTCGAAGGCGCCGGGCAAGCGAGGCCAGCGATGCGCCCAGCAGGCCGGCGAACAGCAGGTGGCCGGCCCCGATGCCGACGCTCCAGGCGAGCCAGCCCGTCATGTTCCAGGTGATCCAACTCAGCAGGAGCGCGACGCTCAGCGAGCTCAGCCAGCCCCAGCGAGCCGCGTGCGCCAGCCGGCCGAGCGCAGCACCGAGAAGCAGGCTGCCCGCGATCGGCCACTGGAGCCAGCTGACGACACCGGCCTTCCACAACGCGCCGAGCGATGACCCCGCTCCCGTCTGTTCGACAAACGGCTCCCAGGCGCCGGCCGAGAGAAGCAACAGGGCGACGGCCGCGTATCCGAGAGCGGGAGGCAACCCGGCTGCGATCACCCGCAGCAGCGGTTCGGCAAGCGACTCGCGGTCGTTCTTCCGCCTCATCGCCATGACGAGGAAGGCCCCCTCGCTGACGACCAGCAGGGCCACCAGTGCGGCGTAGTTCTGCTTGGCGAGGGAGGCCAAGGCGAGCAGCAACGATGCAACCGAGAGCCAGCCGAGACGTCGCGCGAGCGTGGCGCTACTGCGCGATGCGAGCACCGCCACCAGTGCGAGGGTCGCGAAGAAGATCCCGTCCACCGTGTACCAGGGCATGGGCGGGAAGTTGTGAATCCCCACCGCGTAGAAGGCGACGCACAGCAGGATGAGTCGCGGGGGTGACGTTACCCAGCCTGCACGCAACGCGAACAAGGCGGGCACCAGTGTCGCGGCCGCCAGCTGCGCGTAGTAGGCGAAGCGTCCGGCGCGGAAGATCCACGCGTCCGGCAGTGCGAACCAGACCGTGTGGAGGTACAGGGAGCCGGGAGTGCGGATGTAGAAGAAGTCTCGATACGGCACCTGGCCGCCGTGAATTCGCCAGCTCTGGCCGAGAACGAAGCCCTGGTCGGTGGTCGCGTAGCCGTGGTCGCCGAAGGACAGTGCGAACAGTCCGGCGACGGCCGCGACTGCGCCCACGAGTGCCCAGGCCGTCCACGGCGGGGTTTGCTCGGCGTGCGAGTCGTTGCCCATCCCGCCTAGAGGGTCTCCTTCGGGAGGAGCTTACCGGATGCCCACCCTGTTTCGTCGAATTGTGCAGGATCGGACGTAAACAGAACTGCGGCTCGTTCCTCGCATCCACTCAGCGCTGTCGGCGTGGCAGCACTCGGCTAGCCTTCCTCTGACTTGGGCATTCGCTTCTCTGCGATCGCAACGCCATCGCACCGCCGCAATCTCTTCCTGTTGGTGGCGGTGACGATCGTCGTGCTCGAGTTCTTCTCGGGCAAGGCCTTCACGATCGACGATCCGCTCTTCTTGTGGCTCGGTGCACATCTCCAGACGAATCCCTTCGACTTCTTTGGCTTCGCGGTGAATTGGTACGGCGTCGAGGAGCCGATGTACCAGGTCACCAAGAACCCGCCTTTCGGCGGCTACTACCTGGCTCTGGCCGCGCAGCTCTTCGGTTCGGGGGAGGTAGCGCTCCACCGCGCATTCGTGTTGCCTGCAGCCGCAGCGGCCGGGTTCAGCTATTCGCTCGCACGCAGGTTTTGTTCGCGCCCGCTCGAAGCGGCCTTCATCGGATTGGCGACGCCCGCATTCCTGGTGTCGAGCACCAACGTCATGTGCGACACCCTGATGTTCGCACTCTTCTGCGGTTCACTCCGCTGCTGGATCGAGGGCCTCGACCGCGACCGCTGGACCTGGCTCCTCGCCGGATCGATCCTCGCGTCCCTCGCGTTCCTGACGAAGTACTTCGCGCTCAGCCTGGTGCCGCTCTTTCTCGCTTACGGGTGGGCGGAACGGCGGCGCTTCGGTGGGTGGACGGCATTCGCGCTTGCTCCGCTCGCAGCGTTCGCGGCGTACGAGATGCTGACGACGGCACTCTACGGCACCGGCCTGCTCTTCGATGCAGTTCGCTTCGCCACGGAGGAGGCAAACGAGGCAACTACACCGATGGACGTGCGCATCGCGGTCGGGTTCGTGTTTGCGGGCGGCTGCCTCGCTTCCGCCGTCTTCTATGCGCCACTCCTGTGGTCGTGGCGGTTCCTCGTCGGCTCTCTCGCACTCATGTCCGGCCTCCACCTGCTCATCCAGACAGAGCTCTTCAGCAGCACGGGAATAGGGGTTCCGGCCTCGACTCACGTGCAGTCTGTCGTGATGGGGGTGGGTGGGATCAGCCTGGCTGCCCTCGCGGTGACAGAAGTCTGGCGGAGTCGCGACCCGGAGGCCTGGCTGCTCGGTCTATGGGTGCTCGGCACGCTGGCTTTCGCCTTCTTCTTCAACTGGGTGAACAACGGCCGCTCGAACCTTCCGATTGCGCCCGCGCTGGGAATCCTGATCGTGCGACGTCTCGATTGGCTTCGAAGCGAAGGGCGGGCGCCGCCGGCGGCTGCCCGCTGGGTTGCCCTCGCCATGAGCATGGCTCTAGCAGTTGCCGTCACGTACTCGGACTATCGCTGGGCCGACGAAGTCAGGAAGGCGGCGACCGGGATTACGCGCCAGTTCGTGAAGGGCGGTCAGAACGTCTACTTCCTGGGCCACTGGGGATTCCAGTACTACATGGAGGCCGGCGGAGCGCAAGCGATGAGGTCCGGGAAGGACTGGGTGAAAGCGGGCGAGATCCTGGTGGTTCCGAGGAACAACACGAAAGTGCGAGTTCCGTCCGACGACCACGCCAAACCCGTCGCGCGGGCAATCCACGTGGAGCCCTCCTGGCTTCGGACGAACTCGGTCGAGATGTCGGCCGGCTTTTACTCCTCTGGGTACGGATCGCTGCCGTTCGTATTCGGTACGGCCCACCCCGACGTCTACTACATCCTCGTTGCGAACCGTCGGCTCGGCATCGAGCCGGAGTAGACCCCATCGGCCGGCTCGGGTTGTCAGGTCTTCTTCAATCTAACCCTCTCGATTGTCGCGAGCAGAACAGCCGCTGGCTCGAGACGCTGTATACTCGCCGGCGCCCGCCAGCATTCGTTCTCGGCGATCGCGTGGCGGCAGCTGCGAATGTCACCCGGCCCGAAGGTTCCCGGGAGGCGTAAAGGAGCCTGGGACGGGATGCCCACCAACTTCGAGATCGAGTCCAGCCGCGAGAAGCAGCCCATCCAGGCCATCGCCGCCGAACTCGGGCTGGACGCCGGGGTCGTCCTTCCCCACGGTCACCACATCGCCAAGGTGCCGATTTCGGAGCTCGAAGCCCGCGCAGCGAGCGACGACGGCGCCCTGATCCTCGTGACGGCCATGACACCGACACCTTCCGGCGAGGGCAAGACTACGACCACCATCGGGCTCGGTGATGCGTTGCGCAACGCGGGTCACCGCACGGCCGTCTGCCTGCGGGAGCCTTCCCTGGGCCCCTACTTCGGGATCAAGGGCGGTGGCACCGGGGCCGGTCACGCACAGATCGTCCCGGCCGAGGACATCAACCTGCACTTCGCGGGCGACATGTACGCGGTGAGCAAGGCCAACGATCTTCTCGCTGCGTTGATCGACAATCACCTGCAGCACGGCAACGACCTCAGCATTGACCCCCGGCGCATCACCTGGCGGCGCGTCATCGACCTCAACGACCGTGCGCTGCGCGAGATTATGGTCGGGCTGGGCGGCGTCGCCCACGGCATCCCGCGCAAGGATGGCTTCAACATCACGCCCGCCTCCGAGGTGATGGCGGTTCTGTGCCTTGCGAGCAGCTACCGCGATCTGAGGGACCGTCTCGCGCGAATCGTGGTCGGCTACACCTTCGGGAAGCAACCCATCACCGCGAGCATGCTGCAGGCCGAGGGCGCGATGACGGTTCTGCTCCGCGACGCGATCCATCCGAACCTGGTGCAGACGCTCCACGGCACACCCGCCTTCGTGCACGGCGGGCCGTTCGCGAACATCGCGCACGGCTGCAACACGCTTCTTTCGACGCGCCTCGCGCTCAAGCTCTGCGATCGCGTCGTCACGGAGGCCGGGTTCGCGAGTGACCTGGGCGCGGAAAAATTCTTCAACATCAAGTGCCGCATCGGCAAGCTGCGGCCGGCTGCAGTCGTGATCGTCGCGACCGAGAAGGCCATCGAGCATCACGGAGGCTTTGTCGAGGACGGCGGGAGTGGAAATCTCCTGAAGCACATCGAGAACATGCGTGCCTTCGGCCTCGAGCCCGTCGTCGCCGTGAATCGCTTCGAAAGTGACACCGCCGACGGGTTG
Organism: Myxococcota bacterium; assembly: GCA_046583095.1. GTDB lineage: Bacteria > Myxococcota_A > UBA9160 > UBA9160 > UBA4427 > JAJDAN01. The sequence continues at coordinate 15,809 of JAYGDB010000197.1, forward strand.
AAGCGAATCCTTGCGTTCTGCGCCGAGCAGGGTGTTCGGGCGGCGCCCTATACGGCGGTTGCAGACGGCCCGGAGGGCGCCGAGGAACTCGCGAAGCTCGTCGATGAGGCCATCGAGGAGAACCGGGGGAAAGACTCCTACCACTCGCTGTATCCGGACTCCGCGTCCATTCGACAGAAGATCGACATGATCGCGCGCACGCTCTACGGAGCCGACGGTGTCGAGTACGATCGCCAGGCCGAGGCCGCGATCGATCTGATCGAGGAGCACGGCCAGGGCGATCTGCCGGTGTGCATGGCGAAGACCCCGAAGAGCCTGTCGGACGTGGCGAGGCTACGCGGGCGCCCGAAGGGCTTCCGCCTCCGCGTCACCGAGGTCGTCCTGTCGGCGGGGGCGGGGTTCGTGGTAGTGATGTGCGGCAAGATCATGACGATGCCGGGGCTTCCCAAGGAGCCCGCCGCGGTGCGGATCCGGGTGGACGACGAAGGCCACGTGACCGGCCTCTCCTGAAGAGGCGCGAGTCCGTCCCTGCACGAAGACGTCGCTGCACTCCTTGCCTATGCTTCCCGGCGGCGCGGGAGCGCCCGTTTTTCTTCCTCGCTCCCGCGCTTCTCCGGAGGAAGCATGGATTCGCTCAGTCTCGTCGTGGGTCTCGTGGGCGGCGCCGCCCTCGGCTTCCTGGTCGCCGCGTACCGATACCGCGGGCAACTCGCAGCCGAAGAGGGCCGCCGAGAGGCTCGCGAGGCGGCGATCGACCGGGAGAAGCAGATCTTCGACGCCCAGTTGACCGAGATGAAGACGACCTTTCAGGGCCTCGCCTCCGAAAGCCTGGAAGCGTCCAACAAGAGCTTCCTCGGCCTCGCGACCGAGCGTATGAAGCCGCTCGAGAAGCAGCTCGACAAGCTCCAGGCCGAGACCCGAGAGATGGAGGCCAAGCGCAGCAAGGCCTACGGCTCGCTCGAGAGCGAGATCGAGATGCTGCGCAAGTCGACGGTATCGCTCCAGGAGCAGTCGACGGCTCTTGCCACCGCACTCCGGGGCAGCTCCCAGACGCGCGGCGTGATCGGCGAGATGATCCTGCGCAACATCGTCGAGATGGCCGGGATGACCAAGCACTGCGACTTCATGGAACAGCCGACGACTTCAAGTGGAGGCAGACCCGACATCGTCGTCAATCTCCCCGGCGGCGGCCAAATTCCCATCGATGCGAAATTTCCGCTGGCTGCCTTCCAGGATGCGATCAACGCGAAGGATCCCAAGATCCGCGACGCGAAGCTCGTCCAGCACGCCAACGATCTGAAGGCTCACGTCGACACGCTGAAGAAGCGCGACTATACGGCCGATCTCGACGGCAGGGTGGACTTCACGGTCTTGTTCCTCCCCGGCGATCACCTGCTCTCGGCTTCCTACGAGCACCGGCCTGATCTGCAGGAAAAGGCTCTCGCAGACCGCATCCTGATTGCCACGCCCGTGACCCTCGTCGCGCTGTTGCGAACCGTCGGTCTGTATTGGAAGCAGCACGACCTCGCCGAAGGTGCGCGTGACATCCAGGTTCTGGCGGAGGAACTGCACAAGCGTGTTGCGGTCTTCGTCCGGCATTTCGGGGGGATCGGCAAGTCCCTCGTGCAGGCGCAAGAGTTCTTCAACAGCGCGGTCGGCAGCTACGAGTCGCGCGTACTTCCCACAGGAAGGCAGCTGGAAGCTCTCAATGCCACGCAGGGAGAGTTGCCCGAGGTTCCGCGCGCCGAGACGACGGTGCGTAGCCTCAAAGCCGGACTCAGCGCTGACGGATCGGACGAGGAAGCGCCCGCGGGCTAGCGGTTCAGCGTCTCCTGCGCCGCATCGAGACGTACGCGGTCGCGCAGAGTGCGAACCCCAGCAACACGCGATAGCCCGGCGAGGCTGCTGGAACCAGGGGCACGGGCTGACACACACCCGACAGGCACGTGTCCCCGGCAGCGCAGTCGCTGCGGGTCAGGCACTCCACGCAACTCGCCATCGCTTCGTCGCACACAGGAGCCGAGCCGCCGCAGATGGATCCAGCCTCTGCACTGCAGACCCCCGCGGTGCACGTCTCGAAGCCGTTGCAGAAGGCGCCGTCCTCGCAGGTCGTACCATCGGGCAACGGCGGGCTGCTGCAAACCCCCGTCAACGAATCGCAGGTTCCCGCTGCGTAGCAAGGCCCCGCTGGCTGGCAGACGACGCCGTCACACAGGTCGATTCCCGCGCACACACCGACCGTGCACTGGTCATCCAGCGTCTCGAGCTTCCCATCATCGCAGGCCGTGCCATTCGGCTGCATCGGGGCACTGCAGAGCCCTGTAATCGGGTCGCAGGTTCCCGCCACATGACACTGGTCCATATCTGAACAGATGACACCCTCGCACAGGTCGATCCCTGCGCACACACCGGCCGAGCACTGATCCTTGGTCGTGGAAGCGTTGCCGTCGTCACAGTCGATCTCGTCCGGGCTCGCCGGGTTGCTGCACAGTCCCGTTGCCGCATCGCAGGTCCCGGCCACGTGGCATTGATCCGAGGCACTGCAGACGACGCCCGCGCACAGGTCGGTGCCGGCACACACGCCGGCGCTGCAAACGTCACCCCCGGTCGAGGCGTTGCCGTCACTACAGGTGCCACCCTCATTTGCAGGCTGGGGTTCGCAGGCGTCGATCCCCTCGTTGCAAGTGCCGCTGTTGCACTGGTCGTCGGCTGCCGAGCAGTCGCGCGGGTTGCCACTCGTGCACGTTCCGGCCACGCAGGCGCGACCCACCGTGCAGAAGGATCCGTCGTCGCACAGACCCGGATCGAACAGGTCTGCCGGGCACTCGCTGGACGACCCAACGCAGAATTCGGCTACGTCGCACGAACCCACGGATGACCTGCACTGCGTGGCTGCGGATTCGAACTGACACGTCGGAGAGCAGCAGTCGCCTGCCTGGGTCCCGCCATCGTCGCACTGCTCACCCGCCTCGATGATCCCGTTGCCACACACCGATCCGCCACAGCTCACTGCAGTGACGTCGATGCACAGATCGATGCTCTTGCAGTCGAACTCGTTGCTTTCCTTGCGACCGTGGTAACAGACCTGGCCATTCGAGGGCATGATGCTGCCGCTCGGGATGATCACATCGAGTGAGGTGCCACTCGAGGCAGCGAACTCCGCCGTCCCGATCTCCACGACGACCCCTTCGCCTGGAGGGACGTCATCCGGCACGACGAACGAACTCACTTGTGAGCCAGAGGCGTCGAGGAACTGGAACTCGATGCAGTTGGCCCAGAGGTGTTCGCCCTCCTTGTCCAGCTCGACCCGAACGTTCTGGACGCTGGGATTGTCCGAGCAAACCGTCGCATCCAGCATCGTCACCTTGTGGTGGGCAGCGAGGGAGTTCCCAGCGAGCCCGACCCACACCGCGACGAGCGACATGACCTGTAACCAATTTCGGCCTGCACGCACCCGAATCAAACCCTCGACTGGCAATGCACCTTCGACACTCGAGGGTCGAGTTCGTCAGGCGCGTCGCTCTCGTCCAGAGGTAAGTGCGCGAAACAGGTGAACTCGTTGCGGAGTTTTCAGGCCGTCTTGGACCTTTCGACCGAGCCAAGAACCGCCGGTACGCAACTCACGCGCACGATCGGCCCCAACCTACGAACCGACCGATCACCCGCACGCAACATCGGTAAGGGCGGGCCGCGCCGCAGGTACGGGCAGCCGGCCTTCCAGCCGGCAACTCGCGCTTCTACTCGCCGGTGAACACGGGCCGGCGCTTCTCCATGAACGCGCGCATCCCCTCGAATTGGTCCTTGGTTCCCGAGCAGCGCATCACGGCGGCCCGCTCCTCGGCCAGCGCCTCCTCGAGCGGCGCCTCTCCGGCTCCGACCACGCAGCGCAGAACCCCCGCGACCGAGATCGGCGGCATCGCGGCGAGTTCCTGTGCGAGTGCGTGCGCGGCGGCCTTGAGCTCTGTCAGCGGGTGGACTTCGTGGACGAGCCCGATCCGATGGGCCTCGGGGCCGCTGATCTTTCGGGCGCGCAAGATCAGGTCGAGCGCTCGGTCACGCCCCACGCAGCGAGTGAGGCGTGCGGTGCCGCCCCAGGCCGGCAGGCTTCCGAGGTCGAGTTCTGGCAGCCCGATCCGGGCGCCCTCCTCGGCGGCGAGACGAAAGTGACATGCGAGGGGGAGTTCGAGCCCGCCTCCCAGGCAGTAGCCGAACAGCGTGGCAATCGAGGGCTTGTCCATGCTTTCGATTGCGGCCAGAACCCGAAGCCGCTGGTCGAAAACCGCCTCCGCACCGCCGCGCTCCGCGGATCCGGATTGGAGCTGCTTCAAGTCCATGCCAACCGAGAAGTTCTTCTCGCCCGCCGCGGTGAAGACGAGCACCCGCACCTCGGGGTCGTCGGCTGCAGC
>JAYGDB010000001.1:0-14598 GCA_046583095.1 Myxococcota bacterium
CCGCGTCGTCGAGATCCAGCCCGGCGCGATTGCGACCGACATGCTCGCCGGGAGCAACCGGATGCCGGAAGCCACCGACGCGCCGGGCTACGCGGAGCTGGCGCAGCGGGTCTTCGAAGCCCGCAGCGGAGTCGGAGACGCCGTAACGTCGCCCGAGGAGGCCGCTCGAGCCATCGCCGATGCCATCCTCGACGACCACGCTCCGCTTCGGAATCCGTGCGATCCGATGGGCGCGGGCCTGCTCGCCGCCTGGCGAGACAGCGACGACGAGACGATGATGAGCGGCATGCTCTCGCTATTCGGCGCGAACACGACCTGAGATCAGGGAGATACGAACTCCGCTGCCGGAGCGACCTGCTGCGGGGCCGGAGCGGCCTGCAGGTGCAGCGTCCGACCTACGGACACGGGCGGCACCGCACGCAGCTGTATGAACATCAAGCCGGCCAACACGATGCCGCACGCCAGGGCCGCCAGGAGCCAGCCGCGGAGCGCTTTCGCAACCGGACGCTTCGGCGACGCCACGCACACTACGGTCTCCCCATCGCTCGCCTCGTGAACCTGGTGATCCCATAGCCAGCTCGCGAGTTCGGCGCGAGCGTCTGCAGGTGACGGACAGCCGAGGCTCGCCTCGAGTTCGCGGCGCAGGCGGGTCGACGATGCGAGCCGGCGACGGGCCTTGCCCCGAAGACACCGCCGCACGACGCGGGCCAGCCGGGCCGGCGTGCGCGAGACACCGCCACGAAGGCGGCCGTAGCGCTCCTTGCGCATCCGCTGGGCCAGCGGCTCGGGGTCGTCTTCCTTCGGCTCCGGATACGGAGTCTGTCCCGTCAGCATCTCGTAGAGCACGACCCCGAGCGCAAACAAGTCGCTTCGCGCATCTACTCGCTCTCCCTGCATCTGTTCGGGAGACATGTACGGCGGCGAGCCGAGAGCCAGGCCGGGCTGCGTGAAGGCTGGGCCGGAGGACGCCAGTGCGATCCCGAAGTCGGCGACCTTCACCTCTCCTCGCTGGCCCAGCAGGATGTTCCGTGGCTTGAGATCGCGGTGCACGGTGCCGTGCGCGTGGATTTCCTCGAGTCCGCGGGCCACGCCCAGCGCGATTAGAGCCGCGATGCGAGGGGGAAATGGGCCGGCGCGACTGATAGCCGTGTGCAGATCGACGCCCGCCACATACTCCTGAGCGATGTAGGCATCGCCCCGCTGGCGGAAACAGTCGTAGACGGCGACGACGTTCTCGTGATGCACCGCTGCCGCCGCCCGCGCCTCGCGCTGGAAGCGCTCGTGGATCTCGGGGGTATCGCTCAAGTCGCGACGCAGTTTCTTGAGCACGGCCGGTCGATCGAGAGAGGTCTGACGCGCGAGCCAGACGACACCCATGCCGCCGCGCCCGATCTCGCGTTCGACCACAAAGCTTCCGAGGACGCGCCCGACAGGATTCGCCATGGGGTTTCGAACTCGCTCAGTCTTCCTCGAGCTGGTAGCTCTTCGGGGCGCGCTCTCGCTTCTCGAGCACGTATTGAAAGTGGTGCTCGCCCAGGTCGATCTTGTCGCCGTTCTTCAGCTCGGCGCTTCGGATCTCCCCCCCGTTCACCAGCACGTGGTTCGTGCTGCCGAGATCTCGGAGCCACATCGCGCCATCCATCACCTCGAAGGAGGCGTGCTGGCGCGACATCGTCTCGTCATCGAAAGCGATGTCTACGCCGGGGCCTCGACCGACCAACGTGCGCTCGCGTTCGAGTTCGTACTCGTTGCCCGAAGTGGCTCCTGACAACGTGACGATGGCCGCGCGGTGAGACGCGAGGAAGCCTTCTGCTCCCGTATCCGCGGGCTGGCGCCGGACTTTCCTCGTGAATCCATCCTGCATCGAGGTCTCCCACCCCCTGGATCGGCGCGCTCGGCGCGCGCCTTGAGGACGGGATGGCCGCCGCGCTGCGGCTACGCGCCCGTGCGCGTGCAGAGTTGCACCGCATGTCGGAATACGGGCACGGAGTTTCCGGCGCAGGGACGAGAGCGCCCCCGGCTGGCTAGTCGTCCGCCGCTTCCGCCAACGCGTCGAGGCGCTCCATTGTGTCTGCGTACTCGCTGACGAGTTCCTCGATCACCGTGCGCACCGACTTCACTTCGTTGAGAGATCCCACGATCTGACCCACGAAGTAGTTCGAGAGCTGCTCGGCTCCCTTCGATTTGTGGGCGGTGCGCTCGATCCGGGCGCGGGCCTCCTGCACGAGTTGCGGCTGCAGCGGCATCGGGAGCGGATCGGGGTTCGAGGGATCCTCCCAGGCCTCGGTCCAAGCGCTGCGCAGCTGCCGCGCCGGCTTGCCTGTGAGGGAGCGGCTGCGGATCGTGTCGCTCGAGGTCGCCTTCAGGAACTTCTTCTTCACGACCGGGTGGGTCTCGGCTTCTTCGGTCGTGAGCCAGACGGAGCCGGTCCACACCCCCTGGGCACCCAGGGCCAGGGCGGCCGTCAGTTGCCGACCGTTTCCGATGCCGCCGGCCGCCAGCACCGGCACGGGATGGATCGCGTCGACCACCTCCGGGACCAGCACCATGGTGGAGATCAGGCCGGTGTGGCCGCCCGCCTCGTAGCCTTGAGCGACCACGATGTCGGCCCCTGCCTCGACGTGGCGTCTTGCGTGCTCGACGGTGCCCGCCAGGGCCGCCACCTTCACGCCCCTCGCCCGGCCCTCCTCGATCATCCAGGCTGGCGGCGGTCCGAGCGCACTCGCGATCAGGCTGATCTTCCGGCTGAAGAGGTACTCGATCAAGTCGCGCTGGCTCTCGTACCCGACGCTGTACGTGGGGCCGAGCTTCACGCCGTCCGGCAACGGGGGCACATCGTATTGCTTCATCAGATCGTCCACGAAGCGCCGGTGCTCTTCGGGGATCCGCTCTTCGATCTCATCAGAGTCGAAGCCCCCGCGGTCGCTGCCCGCGAACTTCGTTGGAAGCAACAGGTCGACGCCGTACGGTTTGTCGCCGATCTCCTTCTCGATCCAGTCCATCTCCATCTGGAGATTCTCGATGGAGTGACCCGCGACGCCGAGTACGCCGAGGCCCCCGGCCTTGGAGACACCCGCCGCCACGTCACGACAATGCGTGAAAGCGAAGATCGGGAACTCGAGTCCCATCTCCTTTGCGAGTTCCGAAAGCATGTGGATCCTCCTGGCTCTACTGGGCTGCCGCGAAGTCCTGCAGCTCCGCGGCTCGATTGCGCAAGAACTCGGGTCCGCCGAGCAGGTGTCTAGCCGACGCGATCCGTTTGAACCAGAAGTGCAGGTTCTGCTCGTCGGTCCAGCCGATGCCCCCGTGCACCTGGGTGGACACGCTTGCGATCTCTCGGCCGATCTCGGAGATGTGCGCGAGGGTGTGACACGCCATCCTCGGAGTTTGCTCGGGCAGCGTGTCGAAGCTATGGGCGGCGTACCACAGCAGAGACCGCGCGGGCTCGAGCTCGGCGATCATCTCCGCGCACATGTGCTTGACCGCCTGGAAGGAGCCGATCAAGCGATCGAACTGCTTCCGTTGCTGGGCGTACGCGACGGCCTGCTCGATCATCGACTCGCAAGCCCCGAGAGCATCCGCAGCCAAGACGATGCGCCCGGCCTCGAGCATTCGTCGCACGTTGTCGGACGCGTTTTCGTAAACGACTTCGGGCACGACTCCATCGAGCGTGATCTCCGAAGTGTCTCGCGTAACGTCGACGGTGGTGAGACTCGTCACCTCGAGTCCGGCCGCGTCGCCTCGTACGACCGCCAATTGCGCGTCGTCGATCGCGACCAGAATCTGGTCGGCCGAGACGGCATCCAGGGCCATCATCGCCTTGCCTCGAAGCGCTCCACCTTCGAGGCAGACCCCCGCCCCTTCACGCTGCGAGAAGAGTTCGGTGACGGCCACACCGAACACGCTGTCGCCACTCGCGATCCCGTTCAGCCACGGCACGGCCTCGGCGCCGGCGATCCCGCGCAGGGCAACCGGCACCATCACGGCCGAGGCCAGGAAGGGAGTCGGCGTGACGGCGTGGCCTAGGGCCTGGCAGGCAAGGGCCGCGTCCAGCAGATGCAACCCGCTCCCGCCCTGCTCTTCCGGGACCAGGATCCCGGTAAAACCCAGCTCTGCCAGGGACTTCCAGAGCCCGCGGTCGACGTCTGCGCCCTTGTCGCGCAGCTCCCGCACTCGGGTGATCGGCACCTGGTCGGCGAGGAAGCCGCGCAGCGTCTCTTCGAGGAGTCGTTGATCGTCCGAAAGCCCGAAATCCATCGTCAGGCCTGCGCCGGCTTGGGTTCGCGCGGCAATCCCAGCCCGCGCTCCGAGATGATGTTCTTCTGGATCTGGGCCGTGCCGCCACCGATGATCAGGCCGAGCGAGAACATCGAGTGAGCCTGCCAGAAGCCCCGGTCCCGCTCGTACTTCGTGTGCTCGTAGAGGACGCCGAGTTCGCCCATCACGTCCAGGGCCAGCGCCGCCATGTCGAAGTTCAACTGGCAGTTCTGCAGCTTCACGATGAGTCCGGCAACTCCAGGCGACTCGTCCTTCAAGCTGCAGGTGAGCATCCGCATGCCGTGGTATTTCATCGACAGCACTCGGGCTTGAAGCTGCAGGAGTCGATCTCGATAGACCGGGCTCTGCATGGCGGAGACGCCGCCGACCGTTTCGTTCTGCATCAGCTTGATGAGCCGGAAGAGCGTCGCTTCACCGTTCGAGTTCAGGCTGTTGCGTTCGTGCTTCAGGGTCGTGTTCGCAATCTTCCAGCCTTCTCCGCGCTGCCCGACGACTGCGGACTTCGGTACGCGCACGTCCGTGAAGAAGACCTGGTTGAATGAGTTCTCGCCGATGCCGCCCGTCATGGTCCGCAGGGGCTGTACCTCGATGCCCGGCGTGTCCATGGGCAGCAGGATGTAGCTGATCCCGGCGTGCTTCTTCGCCTCGGGCTCCGTCCGAACCAGGATGAAGATCATGTCGGACTTGTCCGCCGTGCTCGTCCAGATCTTCTGCCCCGAGATGAGAAAGTCGTCTCCGTCTTCGACCGCGGACGTTTGCAGACTCGCCAGGTCGCTACCCGACCCGGGCTCCGAGTAGCCTTGGCACCAGATCACCTCTCCTCGCATCGTCGGGCCGATCCACTTGCGCTTCTGCTCTTCGGTGCCGTGCTGCAGTAGCGTCGGAACGAGCATCGAAGGGCCCTGCGCGCCCATGCCGCGCGGCACACCCGCGAGATTGAACTCCTCGTCCATGATGATCGTCTCGAGCAGATCGGGTTCGGCCCCGTAACCGCCGTATTCCTTCGGAATCGTGCGCGCCCAGTAGCCGTGCTCGATCTGTAACGACAGCCAGCGACTCAACCGCTCGCGACCAATCTCGTAGAAACTCTTTGCGGGCTTCTGCTTCTTGTTGGCTTCGAGGAATGCACGAGCTTCCCGCCGGAAAGCCTCGTAGTTCTCACCGTATTCGAGATTCATGTCCTCTAGATTCCCTTCCGCTGGCCGGGCTCAGGCGGATCCACCGGGCCGCCCGCGAAGCACTGGGCGAGCGACATCCAGCGGTTGGCAACCTCACCCACGACCTCGAGAGGCGTGTCCGCGATGTTGCGTCCCTGCGTTACCACGAGACAGAAGTCCAGGGCGTCTCCGCGGATGCACTCGCTTTCACTCGGCTCGTTCCACTCCCAGGTTTCGCCGGACGGTGCCAGCAGTTGGAGGTACGGCGGCGGCCCGGGAACTTCGAGGCCGCGATTCACGAACGTCCAGCCAAAGGTCTTCACACCGATGGTGGCGATGTTCTTGAGCCGGTCCGTGGGCTCGCGTTTTGCGCCCATGAGATCGTAGACCTCCTGGCCGTGCGCCCAGGTCTCCATCAGCCGAGCCGTTGTGAACATTCGAACACCCATGTCGGGCCCAAACCAGGGAAGCCTTCGCTTTGGATCCGACTCGCCCAGCTGCCTCGCCATGTCGCGGCAGCCGCCGATCCAGCGTTCCAGCAACTCGGTTGCACTCCACTCCCCGTAGTCCTGCCGGGCGAGTTCCGCGTTCGAGGTTCCCTTACTCAAGGCCGCGATCAGCTCGCGGCGTCTGTTCGCAAAGATCTCCTCGTCGCCAAGCGCGAGCAGAGAGACCTGGTCGTAGAAGTGGAGATGTGCAACGACGTCCCAGGCCGTCCAGCCCTTGAAGGCCGTCGGGCGGCCCCAGTCGTCCTCGCCGAGGGTCGCGAGAAAGCCATGAAGCTCGTCGGCTTCGGCGCGAAGATCCTGGACCTCCTGCAGCACGCGTTCTCCCTTTAGTCGTCCGTCGCCCAACGGGGCTTGCGTTTGCCGAGAAAGGCCGCCATGCCCTCCTTGGCTTCGTCTCCCGAGAAGAGCTCGGCTGAAAGCCGCGAGGTCCACTGGAAGGCTTCTTTCTGGTCCATGCCCGGCACCTCGTAGACGAGACTCTTTGCGAAGCCGAGCGCGCGCGGTCCGCCCTTGCGAAGGTCGGCCAATACTTCGTCCACGGCCGCATCCAACTGGTCGGCCGGCACCGCGCGGTTGATCAGGCCGAGCGCGGCGGCCTGCGAAGCCGGGAAGCGGTTGCCGCGAAGAAATGCCTCCATGGCCTCGCCGCTGCGCATCTTCGGCAGACAGACCACCGAGATGATCGCGGGCGCGACACCCAGGCGAACCTCCGTGAAGCCGAATTTGACGTCCTCGGCGGCGATCGAGATGTCGAGGGCGGAAGCCAGGCCATTTCCACCGCCCACGACGTGGCCCGCGATGCGGCCGATGATCGGCGTCGGCGAGCTCTGGATCGCGCGCAGGAGCTCTTCGAAGCCGACGCTGGGGGTGTCGCTGCGCGTCGCGCCCGAGCGCTCCTTCAAGTTGGCGCCCGCGCAGAACGTATTGCCCTCGTTCGTGACGACGACGGCCCGAATGCCCGGGTCGTCGTTCGCGGCCGTGATGGCGTCGTACAGGCCCTGTAGCAGCGCGGCGCCGAGCGCATTGCGGTTCTGCACGTCCGCCAGGGTCACGGTCATGACCCCGGCCTCGGTCTCGACCCGGACTGCCGTCATGCGAGCGCTCCTCGTGGGCTGGTAACATTGACTGCTTTAAATTACCCGTTATGGTACCCACAGGTCGAACCCACCTGCCACCCGACTCTAACATCGGAAAGAGGGAACGAATGCAGCCCCCCCTGCTCGCCCCGCCGATCACCTCCAGCCTGAATCCCCGTTCCGCCGAGTTCGCAGAAAATCGCGCGGCGATGCTCGAGAAGCTCGAGGTGATCGAGCAACTGCACGACGAGGCCGAGGCCGGCGGCGGGCCGCAGCGCCACGAGCGTCTCGCCAAGCGCGGCAAGCTGCCGGTGCGGGAGCGCATCGCTCTCGCGCTCGATCCGGACAGCCCCTTCCTCGAGATCAGCCCGCTGGCCGGTTACGACTCCGAGTTCCCGGTCGGAGGCGGCGCCGTCCTCGGGATCGGTGTCATCTCCGGCGTCGAGTGTGTGATCTTCGCGAACGACCCCACCGTGCTCGGCGGCGCGTTGACCCCCTACGTGAGCAAGAAGTGGATGCGTGCGCTGGAGATCGCGCGAGACAACCGCATGCCGTACGTCAGCTTCGTCGAATCGGCCGGTGCGGATCTGAGACGGGGCGCCGGCGGTGAGAGGAAGGGCCCCCGCCCGGCACGAACCACCCACTTCGCCGAGACCGGTCGATTCTTCTACGAGATGATCGAACTCTCGAAGCTCGAAATTCCGACCGTGTGCGTCGTCTTCGGTTCCTCGACAGCGGGCGGCGCCTACCAGCCGGGGATGTCCGACTACAACATCCTGATCAAGGAGCAGTCGAAGATCTTCCTGGCCGGGCCGCCGCTCGTGAAGATGGCGACCGGTGAGGAATCGGATGACGAGACCCTCGGCGGCGCCCAGATGCACGCCGACATCTCGGGACTCGGCGAGTATCTCGCCGAGGACGAGCGCGACGCGTGTCGCCTCTGCCGGGAGGTGGTGTCCCACCTCAACTGGCGCAAGCCGGGTCCGCCTCCGAGCCTGCGCGCAGACCCCCCGGTGCTCGATCCTGAAGAGCTGCTGGGCATCATGAGCCCCGACCTGCGCCGACCGGTCGACATCCGGGACGTGATCGGGCGCGTCGTCGACGGCTCGCGCTTCCAGGAGTTCAAGCCCCGCTACAGCGCCACGCTCGTGTGCGGCTGGGCGTCGATCGAGGGCTACCCGGTCGGCATCCTCGGCAACAACGGCGTCTTGTATCCCAAGGACGCCGAGAAGGCCGCTCACTTCGTCCAACTCTGCAACCAGATCGACGTACCGCTGCTCTTCTTCCAGAACCTCACGGGCTTCATCGTCGGCAAGGACTACGAGCAGGACGGCATGATCAAGAAGGGCTCGCAGATGATCAATGCGGTCACCAACTCGGTCGTGCCCCACCTGACGGTGATCGTCGGCAACTCCTACGGCGCAGGCACCTACGCGATGTCCGGCCGCGCGTTCAACAATCGCTTCACGTTCATCTGGCCGAGCGCGAAGATCGCCGTAATGGGCGGAAAGCAAATCGCCGGCGTGATGTCGATCGTTCGCAGGAACCAGGCCGCCCGCAGTGGCGAGCCCTTCGACGAGGAGGCTGACGCCAAGCTCGTCGCCGCCGTCGAGGACGCACAGGACAAGGGTTCGCTGGCGCTCGAAGCAACCGGGGCGATCAGCGACGACGGTCTTCTCGATCCACGCGACACGCGGACGGTACTCGGGATCTGTCTCTCGGTGGTTCGCAACAAGCCGATCGAGGGCGCGGATGGATACGGGGTATTTCGGCTGTGAGCTTCTCGACGCTGCTGGTTGCAAACCGGGGCGAGATCGCTCGCCGTGTGATTCGTGGCGCCCAGGAAATGGGGATCCGCTGCGTGGCCGTCTACGTGGATGCCGACGCCGACGCACCCTTCGTCCGCGAGGCCGACCAGGCCGTTCGCCTCCCGGACTCCTACCTCGACCGCAAAGCCATCCTCGAGGCGGCGCTCGCGACCGGCGCTGGAGCGATCCACCCGGGTTATGGCTTTCTGGCGGAAAACGCCGGCTTCGCGAAGGACGTGACCGCGGCGGGCCTCGCGTGGGTGGGCCCGTCTCCGGAAGCCATCGAACGCATGGGCGACAAACTCGCCGCCAAGGTCCTCGCCGAGGAAGCCGGCGTGCCGACGATTCCGGGCACGGAAGACCTGTCGGCCGCCGCGTCGCTCGGATTCCCTGTCCTCGTCAAAGCCGCTGCGGGCGGGGGCGGCAAGGGCATGCGGGTCGTGGAGTCGCCCGACAAACTCGAAGCGGCGATCGCCGCCGCGCAGCGAGAAGCCGAGAGTGGCTTCGGGGACGACCGGGTCTTCCTCGAGCGCTATGTCACGCGGGCGCGCCACATCGAGATCCAGATCCTCGGTGACGCCCACGGCAACCTGGTGCACCTCGGCGAGCGCGAGTGTTCGATCCAGCGGCGGCACCAGAAGATCCTCGAGGAATCGCCCTCGCCCCGGGTCGATCCCGCGTTGCGCGAGCGCATGGGCCAGGCGGCGATTCGCCTCGGGGCTGCGCTCGGCTATCAGTCCGCCGGGACCGTCGAGTTTCTCGTCGACGACGAAACCGGAGAATTCTTCTTCCTGGAGGTGAATACGCGCCTGCAGGTCGAGCACCCCGTAACCGAAGCCGTGACCGGGATCGACCTCGTGCGCGAGCAGTTGCGGATCGCACGCGGCGAAGCCCTCGGCTACGCCCAGGACGACATCGAATTCAACGGGGCTGCGATCGAGGCACGGCTCTACGCCGAAAATCCGGCGAATGACTTCCTGCCGGCCACCGGCACGCTCTTCGCGTTCGAGCCGGCCGACAGCCCGGAGTTACGCTGGGACTCGGGCGTGGTCACTGGATCGGTGATCGGCACCGACTTCGACCCGATGCTCGCGAAGGTGATCGCCTGGGCGCCCACGCGCGAGGATGCAGCCGGGCGGCTTGCCCTCGCCCTCGAGCGCTCACACATCGCGGGCGTCGTCACGAATCGCGACTTCCTGGTCGCCAGCCTGCGAACTCCCGAGTTCCTGGCGGGGGACACGACGACCGACTTCATCGAGCGAGTCGGACCGCCGCGCGCGCTCGAACTCGATTCCGAAGAACTGGAACGGGTCGCCCGCGTCGCCGCCCTCTGGATCCAGGGGATGAACCGCAGCCAGGCACGTGTGCTCGCGGGCGCGCCCAGCGGCTGGCGCAGTTCGCGCCTGCCCGACCAGGAGATCGTGTTCACACGCGGCGAGCAGGAATTCGTCGTCCGCTACCGCAGCCAGCGTGATGGCCGCTTCCGCCTCGATGATGGGAGTCACGCGCGAATCCACGCGTGGAGCCCGACCGAGATCGACGTCGAGATCGACGGTCGCCGCAGTACCGCCCGTGTGAGCCGTGACGCAGACCGCATTGTCGTTCATGCGCCCCGCGGCGACGTGGAGTTCCGGATTCCGCCCCGTTTCAAGCTGCCGGGCGACGAGGTCGACTCGGGAGCGTTTGTTGCACGCATGCCGGGCAAGGTGATCGAACTGCGTGTCCAGGTGGGGGACTCCGTACGGGTGGGCGACACCCTACTGGTCCTCGAGGCCATGAAGATGGAGCACCCGATGTCGGCCATGGAAGACGGGGTCGTCAGCGACGTGAGAGTCAGCCAGGGCGACCAGGTGGAAAGCGGTGCGCTGCTGCTCGTGGTCGAACCCGCGGACGCCGCAGATCCAGCCCAAAAGACACAGGGAGAATCGTGATGGCCGACCCGATCCGGATCGCGAATTGCTCGGGCTTCTTCGGAGACCGCATCTCGGCGGCGCGGGAGATGGTCGAGGACGGACCGATCGACGCGCTGACCGGCGACTGGCTCGCCGAGCTCACCATGCTGATTCTGGCTCGCACCCGCGTGAAGCGACCCAACGGCGGCTACGCCCGGACCTTCGTGACACAGCTGGAGCAGGTGATGGGCACGTGTCTCGATCGCGGCATCAAGATCGTCTCCAACGCCGGAGGTCTCGATCCGGACATTTGCGCGGAAGACATCGCCAAGCTGGCCGACAAGCTCGGCCTGCACCCGAAGGTCGCCTACGTGTGCGGTGATGATCTGATGCCGGAGATGGCCGACCTGCTCGAATCGGACCGGCTCCGGCACTTCGAGACGGGCGAGCCAATCAAGGAGGCGTCGTTCCTGACTGCAAATGCGTACTTCGGCTGCTGGGGAATCGTCGATGCCCTGAACCAGGGCGCGGACATCGTGGTCACCGGCCGCACCACCGACGCCGCCATCGTTTGCGGGCCGGCCGCGTGGCATCACGGCTGGCAGCGAAACGACTGGGACGCCCTCGCGGGCGCCGTCGCGGCCGGCCACGTGATCGAATGCGGCACCCAGGCGACCGGCGGCAACTACTCGTTCTTCACCGAGGTGGCGGGCATGCGCCGCACCGGCTTCCCGTGGGCGGAGATCGCCGGCGACGGCTCGTCGGTGATCGGCAAGCACGACGGCACCGGCGGCGAGGTGTCCATCGGCACCGTCACCTCGCAACTCCTCTACGAGATCGGCAGTCCCGAGTACCTGGGCCCCGACGTCACCACGCGCTTCGACACCATCCAGCTCGAAGAGGTCGGTTCAGATCGAGTTCGGATGCACGGAATCCGCGGACAGGCGCCTCCTCGCACGCTGAAGGTGTGTCTCAACCGCAGCGGCGGATTTCGCAACAGCATCAACGTGTGTCTGGTCGGTCTCGATATCGAGGAGAAGGCGAAGCTGATCGAGGAAGCATTCTGGCACGCGTGTCCCTACGCACCCGAGGACTACGCGGACGTGAAGACCCGGTTGGTTCGTACCGACAAGCCAGACCCCGAGACGAACGAGGAGGCCGTTGCGATCCTGCGTATCAGCGTGAAGGACGAGGACGAGAAGAAGTGCGGCCGGCTCTTCACGAATGCAATGACCGAGCTCGGTCTCTCCACCATCCCGGGCTTCTTCGGGATCGGGAGCGGTGCCCGGGGTGGCGGCAGCTTCGGGGTCTACGAACCGGCCTGCGTGCCTGCCGAGGCAGTGCCTCAGCAGGTCGTGGTCCTCGGCGGCGAAACCCACCGGGTTTCGTCGGTGATCCCCCACGAGGATGTGAGCGTCGAAGCGAGCCCCGGCCCGAATACCCCGGCCGCCAGCGGTCCGACGACGCGCGCGCCCCTCGGCGCGGTGTTCGGATCGCGCTCGGGCGACAAGGGCGGCAACGCCAACCTGGGAGTCTTCGCCCGCAGCGACGAGGCGTGGGCGTGGCTCGACGACTTCCTGACGGTCGAACGACTGCAGGAGCTTCTGCCGGAAACGGCACCCTTGTCTGTCGAGCGACACCGGTTGCCGGCGATCCGCTCCCTCAACTTCATGATCCACGGACTGCTCGAGGAGGGCGTGGCTGCCTCGACGCGCCAGGATGCTCAAGCCAAGAGCCTGGGCGAGTGGCTGCGCGCGCGTGTCGTGGATCTCCCGCAGGCTCTTCTGTCTTGAGCTCGGCCGATTCCGAGACGCGCGAGATGCTCCGTTTGCCGGGGGTGCGACCGCCGAAGCCACTTCTGTCCGCGGAGAACGAGCGTCGGCTGACGGCCCGGCAACAGGAACTTCTCGATCCGCTCGAGGAACTCGTCACCCGCAAGGGAGTCGCCGAGCGCACGATGGCCGAGATCGCCGGCCACGTGAACTGTTCGCTGCGCACGCTGTATGGCATCGCCCCGAGCAAGGAAGAACTCGTGCTGGCCATCGTCGACCGCAGGCTCCACCGCATTGGCCGCGCCGCCATCGGATCGATCGACGCTTCGCTGTCATCGCTGCAAGCGCTGCGGGTGTATCTTGGGGAAGCGAACCAAGCGGTCCAGCCTGAGGCGATCGCGTTCGCGGAAGAGTTGGCCCGTCTGCGCGGAGGGAAGCCCCTGCTCGACGCCCACGAGGGATACGTGATCGCGGTCACCCAGAGCTTGCTGGATCGCGCCGTGGCGAAGGGAGAGATCGACGCGATCGACACCGCAGCCGTCGCCCACGTCCTGGGTGGACTCGGCAGGGAGTTCGTGCGACCCGAAGCCGCCGACGCGGTGGCAACGTCACCCAAGGCGACGGCCGACGCACTGACCGACCTGATCCTGCGCGGGCTCGAACGCGGCTGATTCCGGCGGCCACGCGAAACAGATCGGGTGATCGTGGATCGGGTTAGACTCGGGTCCATGCCGAACCGCGACGCGCCGTACTCACAGGCCTATCTCCGCTACGCCCTCGGCCTGCTCTGCGTGGTCTACATCGTCAACATGGTCGACCGCCAGGTGCTCGCGATCCTGTTGCAGTCGATCAAGGAGGACCTCGGGCTCAGCGACCTGCAACTGGGGCTCCTCTCGGGCACCGCGTTCGGCCTCTTCTACGCGACTCTCGGGATTCCGATCGCGCGTCTCGCCGATCGGTTCTCGCGCAAGGGCGTGATCGCGATCAGCCTCGCGCTATGGAGCGCCATGACCGCCCTGTGCGGAACCGCGGCGGGCTTCGCGAGCCTGCTCCTCTACCGCATCGGCGTCGGGGTAGGCGAGGCAGGTGGAAGTCCGCCCGCGCACTCGATGATCTCGGACTACTTCCCACCGGAGAAGCGTGCCACGGCCCTCGGCATCTTCTCGCTGGGCGTGCCTCTGGGCATCCTGGTTGGCTTCCTGTCGGGCGGCTGGCTCGACGAGACCCTGGGCTGGCGACAGGCCTTCATCGTGGTCGGGCTTCCGGGCCTGTTGGTGTCGGCCGTGGTCGCGCTCACACTGCGCGAACCCCCGCGCGGTCTGTCGGAGGGCCTGCAGGCCGACGCCGGGCAACCCGTCACCGCCATCGAGGTCATCCGCTTCATGTGGCGGGCGCGGAGCTTCCGTCACCTGTCGGTGGGCTCGGCGCTCTACGCCTTCGTCGGTTACTCGGCGACGAACTGGGCGCCGTCGTTTCTCTCGCGCTCGCACGGCATGGAGCAGGGAGACATCGGCACGGCGTTGGCGCTCATCATCGGGATCGGTGGCGGAATCGGAATCTACCTGGGCGGCGTGATCGCAGATCGGCTATCCGAGACGAATCCGCTGGGTCGGATTCGGGTTCCCATGTGGGCCCAGTACCTCTCGTTCCCATTCGGCTTCATCATCTATACAACCGACAACACGGTGCTCGCCCTGGCGTTGTTCACGATGCCCGCGTTCCTGGGGCTCATGTACCAGGGGCCGGTGTTCGCCGTGACGCAGTCTCTCGCCACACCGAAGATGCGGGCAACGGCCGCTGCGGTGCTGCTCTTCGTCATCAACATCATCGGGTTGGCGCTGGGACCCGCAGTCACGGGAGCGATCAGCGACGCCCTGGAACCGAGCTTCGGGGACGACTCGTTGCGCTACGCGCTCGTGATCATCTCCTGCGCGCTCGCCTGGTCGGGCTTCCACTTCCAGCGAGCGGGCAAGACGCTCGTCGCCGACCTGGAATACGCGCGAGCCGCGTCCCAGAGAGAATCGAGGGGCCTCTCCGTCTGGGAGTCGAACGAGTAGCGCACCGGCCGCACGGCCGGTCTCGGGTTAGAATCGGATCGATGCCGCG